>JBGPRB010000021.1:0-20692 GCA_041489355.1 Dehalococcoidia bacterium | reverse complement strand
CGCCTTCGAGGCCGGGGCGATGATTTTCACGTCATGGCCCAGGCGGGTAAACTGCTTCTCCAGACAGGAGATATGACTGATTACCCCACCGGGATAGGCGAAGTCATACGGTGATACCAGCGCAATCTTCATTGGCTACTTGCCAGACCCCCGTTTTTTGGGTTGTCTAACCTTCTCAGAGGGTTGAGAATTAGCGACGATAAATTCCTCCACCTTGCGGCGCGCCTCCTCATCGGAGTATTGAATCGGGGGCGTTTTCATGAAATAGGATGAAGGCGCCGTTAAAGCGCCCTTCATGCCGTGGTCCATGGCGAGTTTGCAGCACCGCAGGGCATCGATGACGACACCGGCGGAGTTGGGGCTATCCCATACCTCCAGCTTGACTTCGACCAGCAGCGGAACATCGCCGAAGGTCCTGCCCTCCATCCTGATGTGGCAGAACTTGCGGTCCAGCAGCCAGGGGACGTAATCGCTGGGGCCGACGTGAATATCATCGGGGTCAATTTTATAGGGCAACTGGGAAGTGACAGCGCCAGTCTTGGAGATTTTTTTAGACTCAAGGCGCTCCCTTTCCAGCATGTTTAAAAAGTCTGTATTGCCGCCGAAGTTTAGCTGGTAAGTCTTTTCCAGTTTCACGCCGCGGTCGACGAAAAGCTTGGTAAGCACGCGGTGCACGATGGTGGCCCCGACCTGCGACTTGATATCGTCGCCGATGACCGGCAGCCCCCTGTCCGCGAAACGAGCGCTCCAGTCCTTGCGACTGGCGATAAAGACCGGGATGCAATTTACCATGCCGCAGCCGGCCTGCAATATCTGCTCCACATACCACTTGGTAGCCATTTCGCTGCCGACGGGCAGGTAGTTGAGGACGACATCGGTCTTGGTCTCTTTGAGAACCTTGACGATATCAACGGTCGGCCAGGGCGCTTTCTGGATTATTTCCGAGAGGTACTTCCCCAGGCCGTCGTGAGTCATACCCCGCTGTACTTTTACGCCGGTTATCGGGACATCGCAAAATTTATAGGTGTTGTTTGGCTTGGTGTAAATGGCTTCCGACAGGTCTTTGCCGACCTTGTTCTTGTCAATATCAAAGGCGGCTACGAAGTTGATATCGCTGATATGGTAGCCGCCCAGATTGACATGCATGAGACCGGGTACTTCTTCGGTTGCCTTGGCGTTTTTATAGTAGTAAACGCCCTGTACCAGGGACGAGGCGCAGTTACCCACGCCGATAATGGCTACATTTATTTTCCCCATGTTTTAATGCCTCGCCTTTCTATAGAGATGCTGCCGTATGGTTTAATCTGACGATTCGGCTCTAGCAAGCATCCGTTGCACTATACCCCCTTGAGGTGCGGAATGTCAAGAGTTACGCGTGTTTTTAGTTAACATAAATTTGATTTTAGTCTTAATCGTTAACCGAAAAGCTCGTTTTTAATATCTAAAATGATATTTGTCATTAGCTCAGGCTCTTTTGCCAGGTATAACCTTGAGCATTCGACCTGGAGCGCAGAATGCAGTAGGCCCCTTCTTATCTTTTCAGATAGCCTTAGGAGTTCGCCTACATGCTTTGCTGGAAATAAATAATTATATGATATCACTGGCACTTCCATTTTGTATACGTTGTGTATCGCCTCTTTAAACTCCTCCGGTGTGAATTCTCTTACTTCCTGTCCGTATAGTCTTAACCCTTTTACTATAAGTTCCACACGTCGCCTATCCGCTGTTGAAGCATGGTTTAATTCCTCAGGATTCAATGTCCCTCTGATATTGTTAATATGCTCAAGCCATCTGGTAGCTATAAGACAGAAATACTGTTTATGTACGTCGGCTATGATTTGGGCTCTTTCATGGTATTTCATCTCTATCTTTTCAGCGACTGCAGCCAGTTTCTCCTCATCAATTATGCCAAATCCCCCTAGTTCGAGGATAGTTCCCAGAAAACTACTGCTATGGATAGAAATCATGGTCCTTTTTGATGCCTTGTTTCTATTATTGAATGCACATGAGGCCGCCACCCCGGCCGTGAAAGCGTCCATTACGAGCTCTGGATAAGGTAATATGTCATCAGGCGCCCTGGCTACGCTCCCTGAGTGTGGAGTAACCCAGAGGGTTTGCGGCGTTTCACCCCAGATATAAGAGTAAAAATTCTCCCAGGCTGAGGATTTTCTGTCATATTCTTCTTTGGTGATAGCAGCGAAGGCCGTATTGGCAAGCCACTTCATGCTTTCTAAGGCATGAGGCAATTCGTCTCCATACTGCAGGGCTTCCTGTAGTTCCGGCTTGGCTCTATTAAAATCTATCCCATATCTGCCTTCCGCTAAGTCCTGGTCATCAGGTAGGCGGGAAGATTTTATCGCGATAAATCGCCTTTGATTATCCCGCGAATCAAAAACCTCGAAGTTGGGATTGCTCTCCTTGGGCAAGAACTCCTGTAGGAACTCCGCCTTGACTCCCAGATAAGCTCCGTGCTCGTCTTCATTAACCAGCTTCATAGACTTTCACCTTATTAATTTATAGCTGAGAGCTGTTAGTGATGGCTACTGTCATTCCAGCGAAAGCTGGAATCCAGCGGTGGGGAAAAGGGAGGTCTGGGTATAGATTTAATTGGCATGGTATTATTATACAATTTGCTATACTCTCCAGTTGTTTACAGCATCACCTTTTTCGGCTGCCAGATTCCTTTATCGGGAACGCGCTGGAGTATGCCCAGAAAACGTCCGTCCTGCGAATAGGCGCGGCAGTATCTCTGACGGGAATTACTATCACTAATCTGGCTATCGCTTTGTTCCAGAGCCAGGGGGCTTCCCTTCCTCATGGCTTCTTCGCCAGAGTCATCGACGACTATCGCATTAAAGTCCTGGAGCACGATATCGATGGGATAGAGAAAGTGCTCCCAGTAACCCTGGCGGAAGGCTTCCTCCAGTTGTGACATGGAAATGGCGTCCTTGATGTCGAAGATGCCGCACCGGGTGCGTACCAGGCTCTTGAGATAGGCGCCGCAGCCCAGGGACTGTCCCAGGTCGTGGGCCAGCGAGCGGATATATGTCCCCTTGCTGCATTCTATCTCCACGGTAGCTAAAGGTGGCTCCCAGCTTATGAGTTCCAGGCGGTGGATTTTAACCGTTCGGCTCTTGCGCTCTACTTCGATGCCGGCCCTTGCCAGTTCGTAGAGCGGCTGCCCTTTATGCTTTACGGCGCTGTACATCGGTGGGGTCTGCCGGATTGTGCCCCGGAACGCTTCTAGGGCATGTTCGAGTATGGCGTAATCGATACCTGAAGGGTCTCCCTGCTGGGTAATCCTGCCGCTGCTGTCATAAGTGTCGGTGGCTTTACCGAGTTCGATCTGGGCGCGGTATGTTTTGGTGGTGTCTACCAGGAATTCGACGATGCGTGTGCCTCGCCCCAGGCAGACCGGCAGGACTCCGGTAGCGTCCGGGTCCAGTGTTCCCGCGTGTCCCACGCGCCGCTCGCCGCTCAGGCGTTTCACCGCGGCGACCACCCTGTAAGAGGTCTTGCCCGGGGGTTTATTGATATTCAGTATTCCGTCCAAAGCTACCATCTATATACCGCTCATCCTGAGCTTGTCGAAGGGTGAGTTCTATTTCTATTCTTCGAAAATAAAATCAATTTATCCCAATCTTCCTTGATGAGCGCTTGTTTCTTCCGGCGTGACCAGCCCTTGATTTGTCTCTCCCTATCGAAGGCATCATCTCTACTCGGGAATTCATCACAAAAAACCAATTTCACCGGCCGCCGTTTGTACGTATAGCATTTAAATATGCCTTGTTCGTGTTCGGCTAAACGTTTTTCCAGATCATCCGTGTGGCCGGTATAATAGCTCTTATCGGAACATTCAAGAATATATACCCAAAAACTCATTTTGTTCTTTCTCCGCTATAGTTCGACAAGCTCACCATGAGCGGGCTCTCACACGCCCCGCTTTACCAGGACTTTATTTTCTGTATGCGGCCGAGGGCTTCCTCTATCTCTAATTTCGAAAGAAACAGGGTCGCTCTCATATAACCCCTGCCGTTCTCTCCGAAATAGGAACCGGGCATAAGGGCGACGTGCGCCTCATTTATCAATTTATTAAGCACAAAATCTTCATCGTCATAGCCCTCGGGGACTTTAATCCAGAGATACGGCGTGGCTTTCGGCATTTCCACACTGAGTCCCAGTTCTTGCAGGCCTATGACAAAAATGTCCCTTCTCTCTCTCAATTCTTCCCGGTATTCCTGCATTTCCGCCTTGACTGCTGGACTTCTCAGCGCTACGACGCCTGCCTTCTGTTTGTACCATTCCACCCCCTGGCTGTATTGACTGGAGAGCTTCTGCCACCGGTTGATGTTCTCTTCGCTGCTGACAATCCACCCCAGCCCTATTCCCACGAAATTATAATGTTTGGAGAAAGATACAATCTCAAACCCCCGGTTCATCAGTTCCGGAATCTGTGTGATTGATACCGGTCTGGTATCCTTGTCAAACACATAATCCTTATACGCCTTATCGAAAATACCGGTGACATCCACGGTTTTCATCTCTTTGAGTAGCGACAGGTAAAAATCACGGTCGGCTACGCTGCCGGTCGGGTTGTTGGGGTCGCAGAAATAAAACGCCACGGACTTTTCCTTTAGACCGGCTGCCCCCTTCTTAAACTTGAATTCGGGCATCCATTTCGTTTCCGCCGTGGTCCTCACCCTTTTGGCGTTGTGATTTGCCAGTATGGAAGCCACCTCGTAGACCGGGTAAACGGGGTCGGGTATATATATCGTTCCCTGTTCGAAGAGATGTACCATATTGTACAGGACCTCTTTATCCCAGCCGGTGACGGTGATATTTTCCGGTCGCAGACTTACCGAATATTTCTCGCGGTAGTCTTCGATGATGGCTTCTATCAGTTCCGGGATGCCTCTCTCCGGGTGCGCGTCGATAGGGTAGCCTAATGTCGAACTATCGGCGAGCATGAATTTCGCCATGGCTTCCTTGACAGTCCTCGGTGCCTCCCTGTCGGGAATCCCGATTCTGGCATTGATGATTCGTATGCCGTCCCTCTGTTCGACTTCCCTGGAAATCCTGCCCACTTTCCGGAAAGGATAGTCGGGAATCCGCTCCAGTAAAGGTGAAAATCTCATGCGTTTATAACCCCCTGAAAAATCGTGTTGCGCAGGCTGGCTTAAGGATTATCCTGCTGTGTTACTTCGTCGATAAGACGCAGTATGCGGTCGCCATGCTCGATGGAGTTGTCCCAGTGAAAATGTAGCTCGGGGGTACGGCGCAGTCTCGTATTCTTGGCCAACTCCGTGCGCAGGAAGCCTGAAGCCGAATTCAATATTCCCAGTATCTTCTGCTCTTCTCGCTGACCGCTTATGCAGCTGACAAATACCTTGGCGTATTTAAGGTCCGGCGAGGTATCGACTTCCGTTACCACGATGAATTCGTCAAGTCTCGGGTCTCTTAGCTCCTGCTGAATAAGATCGCTGATTTCACGCCTGATGAGTGTATTGACACGTTCGATGTGATATGCCATGACCTGAGGTCCGGATGCCGGTTGTTATCCGGACTTCTCCATTCTATAAAATTCCAGTACATCGCCGACCTGGAAATTGTTGAAGTCCTTAACGCCCACGCCGCACTCGTAGCCCGATGCCACCTCTCTGACATCATCCTTGAATCGCTTGAGACTGATTACCGTGGAGTCGGCTAACACCTCTTTGCCTCTCCTTACCCTCACGGACGCATTGCGGGAAATTTTGCCATCTGTGACATATACGCCGGCTGCTTTTGCCCCCTTGCCGGCTGGGAAAACCGCCCTTGTTTCGGCACGTCCGTCAATCACCTCGACGTAAGTAGGTTCCAGCATTCCCTTCAACGCTTTGGCCACGTCATCGGTCAGCGAGTAAATTATGTCATAGTACCGGATGTCCACACCGGAGGTGGATGCCAGTCGACGCGTTCCTTCCCCCGCGCTGACGTTAAAGCCGATGATAAGTCCGTTTGAAGCTGCCGCCAGCATGACGTCGCTCTCGGTGACATTCCCGGCGGCGCTGTGGATAATCCTGACTTTCACTTCATCCGTCCCCAGTTGCTCCAGGGAGGTCCTTATCGGTTCGATGCTGCCCTGGACGTCTGTCTTGAGGATGACATTGAGTTCTTTCACTTTGCCGGCGCTTATCTGGTCGTAAAGGTTATCGAGGTTGACCGTTTTCGTTGCCTGGGCAGACTCTTTCTCCATTTCGTCCCTTTTCCTCGCAAGCAGGGCTTGAGCGTGGCGTTCGTCGACTACGGTTGTCAGAGTGTCCCCCACTTCGGGAACGATGTTCAAACCCAGGACTTCGGTTGGGGTAGACGGGTCGGCCTTCTTTATCCGCTTGCCCGTATCGTTGAACATGGCTCTTACCCTGCCCCAGGTAGTGCCGACGACCACTGTATCCCCTTCTTTCAACGTCCCCGTTTGTATCAGTATGGTTGCCAGCGGACCCTTGGTCTTGTCCTTCTTGGCTTCGATGACTACTCCGGCGGCAGGCTGGTTGGGGTTCGCCCTCAACTCTTCCATTTCGGCGACCAGCAGTAAGCTTTCCAGCAGTTCTTTGATGCCGGTTTTTTCTTTGGCCGAAATTTCGACGCATACGATATTGCCCCCCCACTCCTCGATAACCAGTCCCGCCTCGGATAGCTGCTGTTTCACCAGGTTGACGTTAGCGTTATCTTTATCGATTTTATTGATAGCCACGACGATAGGCACTTCGGCGGCCCGGGCGTGGTTTATCGCTTCGAGGGTCTGCGGCATGACGCCGTCGTCGGCAGCTACCACAAGAATGGTAACGTCCGTTATATTGGCTCCGTGGGCCCTCATGGCGGTAAATGCCTCATGGCCGGGGGTATCCAGGAACGTAATCTTTTGTCCGTCTATCGTTGCCTGATAAGCGCCGATATGCTGGGTAATGCCTCCGGCTTCCTGGTCTACCACGTTGGTCTGCCTGATGGCGTCGAGCAGTTTGGTTTTACCGTGGTCGACATGTCCCATAACCGTCACTACCGGGGGACGCGGTTGCAGGTTCTCAGCCTCTTTCCCGTAGCGGCGTTTTTGTTTCTTGCTCTCCTCGACGGCGGTAGCCAGCATCTGTTCCTTTAACGGTGTCAGGTGCGGTTTGAAGCCGAAGCTGGATACAATTGAGGCGGCGGTATCATAGTCTATTATCTGGTTGATGTTGGCCATGATGCCGTTACGCATCAGTTGCTTGATAATATTAATGGAGTTGACGTGTAAAATATCAGCCAGCTGCCGTAAGCCAATTGAGCGTGGAAGATCGATTACGGGCGTTTTGGCTTGCGCCGGTTCCTGGCCTGCTTTTTCCGCTACAGGCTCAACTGTATTTTGCTGTTTGCTGGCCTTAGCCACTAATCAACTCCTTCAGCAGGTCTTTTCCGCTTTCTAAAAGCTGTTCGAGGTCGACCTGTCTAAATTTGCCTCGTAAAGCATGTTCCAGTTGTTTGCCTTTTAAGGCTTTTTCCCAGCATGACCGGTCCGGGCACAAATAAGCGCCCCGCCCCTCCTTTTTCCCGGAGGTATCGATTTCCACGTCGCCACCGGAGGTGCGTACCAGGCGTATCATCTCCCGCTTGGCTCTTATCCGTCGGCAGGCCACGCAGGTTCGCTGGGGTATCGGCCTGGTCGAAACAGGGCGGTTACTGGAAATCTTCTTCCTCCTCCACAACAGAGTAATCGCGGCGGCCTTTTCTGGCTTTTACGCCGTCTTCGCCGGTGTCCTTGGCATAAGCGCCCTTCTTTTTCTTCTTTGATTTGGCTGCCTTCACCGTTTCCTTGATTCGTCTGGGTGCCATGATATCTTCGGCGAATCGTAGCTGTTTTTTACCCTTGGCGGCCTGCTGCTCGAGCAGTATTCGCGGCGGCATAAGTATCTCTTCGCCGACCGGTTCGGCTTCAATCTCTGCTGCCTTCTCCTCTACCTCTTCCGCGACGGGTTCCTCGGCGAGTTCAAGGGGTTCGAGTTCGGCGAGTATCTCTTCGGGTATCTCTTCGGTAACGGGCGCCTCCGCCGCGGCTTCGATGACTTCTTCTTCTACCGCCTTTGCCTCGGGGGCCGGTTTGGCCTCTTTAATCTTCTCGGATTCGGCTAACGAGGCGCTCTTGATATCGATACGCCACCCGGTAAGTTTGGCGGCCAGCCGGGCATTTTGTCCCTCTTTCCCGATAGCCAGAGATAGCTGTTTATCCGGGACGATAACGGTAGCTACCTGCTCTGCTTTATTCAGTTCCACGCCTACGATGTGGGCCGGACTCAGAGCGTTAGCAATGAAGCTGGCAGGTTCCGGACTCCACATGACGACGTCTATTTTTTCGCCGTTTAGCTCGCTGACGATGTTTTGTATCCTGATGCCGCGCAGGCCGACGCAGCAGCCGACCGGGTCGATGCCCTCCTGTTTCGCGGCTACGGCTATCTTGCTTCTGAAGCCGGCTTCACGGGCTATGGATTTAATCTCGACGGTGCCATTGTATACCTCCGGCACCTCCAGCTCGAAAAGTCGGCGCAATAGCTCCGGATGAGACCGTGATATGATTACTTTGGGGCCCTTGCTGGTGCGTGCTACCTGCAAGAGTACAACTTTCAGGCGCTGCCCCACACGATACCGCTCGGTGCGTACCTGCTCGGATGTCGGTAGTACGGCTTCGGTCCTTCCCAGTTCGATATATGCCTGTCCGGCTTCAAAACGCTGGACTACCCCGCTGACCACCTCCCCCTCTTTATCGGCATATTCTTCAAAAATGGCGCTGTGTTCTGCCTCATGAAGGCGCTGCAGTATAACCTGCTTGGCCGTTTGCGCCGCAATCCGTCCGGCATTAGCCGGTGTAGCTTCGACCATAACAGCGCCGCCAATCTGGACATCATCTTTGATTTTTTTTGCTTCTTTCAGGTCAATTTCAAAACGCGGGTCGGTAGGTTTCTCAACCACGGTTTTTTCTGCCCAGACTTCCACTTTACCGGTATTGGGATTAATCTTGACCGCGATGTTCTGGTTGGAGGCAAAGTTATCCTTCTTATAAGCTGATGCCAGGGCCGCTTCAACGGCGGTAAGTACCACGTCTTTCGGCAGGTTCTTCTCCGCCGAAAGCTGTGTTATGGCGAGCAAAAAATCGCTCTTCATTTCGGATACAGACCTCCGATATACTTTTTACAATAATTAAAAAAGTGGGAATCAAACCCACTTTAAAACATAGCTATTCAACTCCAGGCAGCCTCATTATAACATGGTTTTATTAAGGATGCAATATAATAACCATAATAATTAAAATAATCTATTTATTGATTTTTTGGTAGTGGAAAAAGGAGAAAAAGAAAATACCAGCCTGAAATAAGCGCCTAGAAATCCCTTGTTTACTGGGTTATAATAAGAATTGTATGCTATTAATCTGGATTCAGGATAAAAAGTAGAAAGGGGGAGTTCCGAAATGAAGCCTGTAGATAGAAACGCGGTAAAAATACGTCGTATGGTATCCAGCGATATTACCCCCACTCTGGGAATCTGGTGGGCCAATATCCCTAACAAGGACGTAGTGGCCTCCCAGTTGCGTGGGCCTCTTGATTTGAGCTTTATCGCCGAGTACGAGGGCCTTCTGGTCGGGTTTATCCTGGCTAAACTGGTATATGCGGGCATGCCGATGACCGGGGTGGGTGTGATTTTTCTCATTGCGGTCAATCCTGATTATCAGGAACGCGGCATCGGCTCCATGTTGATTGACACCTTGAAGAACCATTGTAAGTCCGAAGGGATTGAAACCATTCGTGCCCTTGTTCCTCAGCGTGATGCCAGAATCATCAAATATTTTGAGAAGGCTGGTTTCCGCACCAGTAACATTATCAATTTCGATAAGCCCTGCACTGACTAGACACAGATAAGGTTAGTGCGGTTAAGGAGAAATACATTTGAATACCGGGGAGTTAAAGTCTGCGGTCGCCGGAGAGATAGATGCTCGTTATCGGCAGCTTGGCGAGTTGAGTAAGAAAATACATGAGCACCCCGAGCTGGCTATGGAAGAGCGTCGGGCTTCAGCCTGGCTGGCGGGATTCTTGGAAGAAAACGGATTTATAGTAGAGATAGGTATCTGCGGACTACCCACGGCTTTTCAGGGAAGGTATGGCAGCGGAAAGCCGGTTATTGCCTTTCTCGCCGAGTACGATGCCCTGCCCAAAATCGGTCATGCCTGCGGACATAATCTGATAGCCACTAGCGCTGTTGCCGCCGGGTTGGCTACCCGCCGCGCTGTGGATGAGCTGGGGGGTAGCGTTATGGTCTTCGGCACGCCCGGTGAAGAATTGACCGGTGGTAAGGCCATCATGGCGGCGCAGGGTGCTTTTAAAGACGTGGACATAGCGATGATAACGCATCCGGGCGGAGGCCACCGGGTGGCAATGAATGCCCTCTCCTGCCAGACTCTGGATGTCGAGTTCTTCGGCAAGGCCGCCCATGCCGCTTCGGAACCGGAGGCTGGTATCAACGCCCTGGCGGCTATGATTCTATCCTATAATGCGATCGATGCCCTGCGGCAGCATGCAAAAGGGAATGCCCGTATTCACGGCGTCATTACCGATGGCGGCGAAGCGGCCAATATCGTACCCGCCCATACCGCCGCTAATTTCATGGTGCGTGCTGAGGATGACGAGTATCTCGACGTTTTGAAAGAAAAAGTGATAAATTGTTTCGTCGGTGCGGCTTTAGCCACCGGTGCCGAGTTGAAATATCGGTGGGCGGAGGTGCGTTATGCGTCTATGCGCAATAATTTAACCCTGGGGCGTTTATTCCAGAAGAATATGCAGACGCTGGGACACCGCATACCGATGGGAGACCCCAACAGGTGGGACGGTAGCTCGGACGTGGGCAATGTCAGCCAGCTTGTGCCGACCATCCAGCCGCAGGTAGCCATAGCGCCGCGCAGTGTTCTGATACATTCTCCCGAGTTTGCCGCGGCCGCCGCTACGGAGGACGCTCTGCATCGTCTCCTCGATGCTGCCAGAGCCATGGCTATGACCGTTACCGACCTCCTCGCCAGCCCGGAAGCGTTAGAAAAGGTCCAGGCGGAGTTCCGGAAGGGCAAGTAATATAGAGTGTAGGATTTCCTCTCCCTTGAGGGGTTTACCCTGAAGGTTCTCCCTGAAGGTAGAGGCTAGGTGAGGGTGTCGAATTCCCCCTCACTCTGACTCTCTCCCACTAGGGGAGAGAGGATTTTTGTTTAAAGCAAACTTGATATTGGGGAAAATCTATGGAAGCCTATCTGGGTATTGATGTCGGCTCTATTACTACCAAGTTTGCCGTGCTGAATGCGGCTGACGACTTGCTCGTCGACCTTTATCTCCCGACTGAAGGCAGGCCTTTAGCTGCGGTGCAGCAGGGGCTGCGGCAAATCGGCGGACAAATTCCGGCTGAAGCTGAGATTAAAGGCGTGGCGGCTACTGGCAGCGCCCGTTATCTGGCCGGCGCTATCGTCGGTGCCGATTTAGTAAAGAATGAAATCACCTGCCAGGCAGTGGCGGCGATTCACTATGTCCCTGAGGTGCGGACGGTTATCGAAATCGGCGGGCAGGACAGCAAGATTATCATCATTCGTGATGGGATGGTAGCGGACTTCGGCATGAATACGGTATGCGCTGCTGGAACCGGCAGTTTCCTGGACCATCAGGCGGCGCGTCTCCGCCTGAGCATTGAGGAATTATCCCGGCGGGCGCTGCTGGGAAGGGAGACGGTACGTATCTCCGGGCGCTGTACTGTCTTCGCCGAGTCGGATATGGTACATAAGCAGCAGATGGGGCACGGTGTCGATGATATTATTTACGGCCTCTGCCGGGCGCTGGTAAGTAACTACCTGAGCGATGTAGGCTCGGGTAAAGATATACAACCGCCTTTAGTCTTTCAGGGAGGGGTTGCCTTTAATGGGGGTATCGTCAGGGCGCTGCGGGAAGAGCTTAAAATGGACATTATCGTGCCTCCCCATCACGAGGTCATGGGAGCGATAGGCGCGGCTCTCCTGGTACATGAGAATGCCCCGCAGGGTCGGGGACGGTTCCGGGGATTCGCCACCGGCGAAATAGAATATCAGACTTCCTCATTTGAGTGCCAGGCCTGTCCGACTTCCTGTGAGATAGTCAGGATTTCGGAAGACGACCATGTTGTTGCCTGCTGGGGAGGTCAATGTGACATATGGGAAGGAAGTACCGTAAAATAGGGAGATTGAGAGTGTTTAGCAATAATGTGGTGTCGTTGCCACTTTTGTTTTGTCATTCCCGCGTAGGCGGGAATCCAGTTTCTCCCCTCTGTCATTCTGAGCGTAGCGAAGAATCTCGGGGAGGGGGACACAGTCTGGAATCCGATTAAGTCGCCATGACATTATTAAACAATCAGGGAGTTTAGTTGAAGTTTATGAAAATTGCTATCGATGCTGCCGGAGGCGACTACGCTCCTCATGAGGTAGTCAAAGGTGCCCTCAAGGCTGTTCAGGAATACGGGGTGGAGATTATCCTGGTGGGCAGGAAAAACGTAATCAATAAACTGGCGGAGAAATCCCTGAGCAAGACCGGCATCACTATCGTCGACGCCAAGCAGGTTATCGATTTTAATGAACACCCGATGAAGGCGATTCAAAGCAAGCCGGACTCGTCGATTGTTGTCGGTATCAATTTGCTGAAGAGCGGCGATGCCGCGGCTTTTGTCTCGGCGGGGAATACTGGGGCGGTGGTCGTTTCAGCCCTCCTCACTCTGGGTAAGGCCAACGGGGTCAGCCGTCCGGCTATTGGCTGTTTCATGGATACCATATCATCAGTCCCGGCGCTCCTGGTTGATGCCGGCGCCAACTCTGATTGCCGTCCGGAGCACCTGCTGGAGTTTGCCAGGCTGGGCTCTCTTTACAGCAAATACCTTCTTAAAATTCCGTCGCCGCGGGTCGGCCTTCTCAGCAACGGTGTTGAGGAGGGCAAGGGCAATCGTCTGGTCCAGGAGGCTTACCAGCTCCTCAAAGACGCCAGGGATTTAAACTTCATCGGGAATATTGAAGGCCAGAATATTGTCAAAAGGACCGCCGATGTTATTGTTACCGATGGCTTTACCGGCAATATCGTTCTCAAGACTATCGAGGGTTTCAATGACAACTTCTTAAACTCGGTAAAGGAGCTGGGGCGTGTCTTTTCCAGCGTCTCCCGCCTGAAAGCGCGTGACCTCCTGAGTGACATCGGTCTGGGTTCCTGGACGAAGAAGATGGACTATTCCGAATATGGCGGGGCATGCCTTCTGGGCGTTAACGGCAATGTCATCATCGCGCACGGACGCAGCCAGGCCAAAGCTATCAAGAATGCTATCGGTCTGGCCAGGGAAACCGTGGAACGGAACATAATAGGAAAAATCGCGGAGGAAAGTTATGAGCAAGCCAGTGGAAATTGAAGAAGCTAAATTCGATGATATAGTGTTAAAGTCGAAAACGCCGGTGCTGGTAGACTTCTGGGCGCCCTGGTGCGGGCCGTGCCGGATGGTGGCGCCGATTGTCGATGAATTGGCGGGCGAGTATGCCGGTAAAATCAGCTTTGTTAAGGTGAACGTAGATAATAATCAAAAAATCCGTGATATATATGGCATCATGAGTATTCCCAGGCTGATTCTCTTTAAAGACGGGAAGCCGGTAACCAGTATTCACGGTTTTAAACCCAAGAAAGAGCTGAAAAAAAGCCTGGATGAAGCGCTCTAAATCGGGGGCGTTTAAATCGAAGGTAGAAAACGGGTCTTATGAAAAAATATGACGTCGTCATTATCGGCGGTGGGCCGGCCGGCTTGAGCGCCGGTGTTTATACCTCCCGCGCCAGGCTGAGCAGTCTCCTCATTGAAAAGGGAGCAATTGGCGGTCAGATAATCAATGCTGAGATGGTGGAGAACTACCCGGGTTTTACCGCGGGTATCAGCGGTATTGATTTAACGCAGGCGATGCACCAGCAGGCGACGAAGTTCGGACTGGAAACGCTGGCGGCTGAGGTCACCGGCATTTCAGTAAATGGCCAGCAGAAGTTAGTCAGGACTTCGCAGCGAGACTTCATTGCCGGGGCGATAATTATAGCCGGCGGCTCGGAGCGGCAGAAACTGGGCGTCCCCGGCGAAACTCAGTATACCGGGAAAGGTGTCTCTTACTGTGCCACCTGTGACGGCGCTTTCTTCCGCGATAAAACGGTGGCCGTAGTCGGCGGCGGCAATGCCGCCGTTACCGAAGCTCTTGAGCTTACAAAATTCGCTTCCAGAATAATACTTATACACCGTCGTCACGAGCTTCGTGCCACCAGGATTTTGCAGGAAAAGGTCATATCACAGCCTAAGATAGAAATTCTCTGGGATACTGTGGTTGAAGAAATTTTAGGAGAGACTTTCGTCAATAAAATCAGGGTCCGTAATATAAATACCGGTATGGATTCGGTTCTCGATGTCTCCGGGGTGTTTATATCTATCGGGTCTCAGCCCGCCACCGGCTATCTCAAAGGGCTCCTGGCTCTGGACGCGGTCGGGGCTATTGTTACCAGCGAAAGACTGGAAACGAGTGTGCCCGGTATTTTTGCCGCAGGGGATATCCGCAGCGGCTCTATCCGGCAGACGATTGGTGCCGCCGGCGATGGCGCTGTGGCAGCCGTCAATGCCGGGAAGTATATCAGCGGATAAAAATATTTTTAATAAATGCTCCAATTTTTCAGGACTTTAATCTACCCGGCATTTGACGTGTCCCCGCGGTTAAGTTAATAATAATTTGTCATTAATAAAAGGAGAATGTTGTGAAGGTTATTTTTATCGAGGACGTATCCAATGTAGCCAGGGCTGGTCAGACCAGGGAAGTGGCCGATGGCTTTGCCCGGAACTTTTTATTCCCCCGCAAGCTGGCTCTCCTGGCCAACTCTCAGGCCGCCGCCGCGGTTGAGGCGCATTTGAAGAAGATAGTCAAGCAGCGGGCGCTGGAAGAAGCTGAGATGGCTGAGCTGGCGAAAATAATCAGCGGCAGAGAAATTACCCTGAAGGCGAAGGTCGGTGAGAAAGAAAAGCTTTACGGTTCGGTTACCGGCGCGGATATCGCCGAGGCTTTGAGTAAAGACATCAACCGTGAAATCGATAAGAGGAAGGTTGACCTGACAGAGCCGATTCGCCAGGTGGGGATTTATGATGTGATTATCAGGTTCACCCACGAAATAACCGCCGTCGTTAATGTTACCGTCATGTCGGACGAGGAAGGCGCCGAGAGACCTGTAAAAGTCGAGAAGAAAGCGGAAAAAGCCGAGGAAAAGACCGAAGAGAAGAAAGAAAAAGTCGAGAAAAAAGAGAAGAAGGCCAGGAAAGAAAAACCGCCGAAAGAAGAGAAAGAAGAAAAGCCGGTAA
Organism: Dehalococcoidia bacterium; assembly: GCA_041489355.1. Classification (GTDB taxonomy): domain Bacteria; phylum Chloroflexota; class Dehalococcoidia; order Dehalococcoidales; family RBG-16-60-22; genus JBGPRB01. The sequence goes on along the minus strand of JBGPRB010000021.1, from coordinate 5,284 downwards.
CAGCGGAAAAGGAAGAAGAACCGGTAAAAGAAGAAAAGGCGGAAAAACCGGCCAAAGAAAAGGAAGAAAAACCGGTAAAAGAAGAAAAGGCGGAAAAACCGGCCAAAGAAAAGAAAGCCAAACCGGCAAAAGCTGAAACAGAAGAGAAACCTCCGAAGGAAAAGAAAGCTAAACCGGAGAAAGCCGAAAAAGAGGATAAGCCGGAAAAAGAAGAAAAACCTGCCAAAGAAGAAAAGAAGCCCCGGGCTAAGAGGGCGAAGAAAACGGAAGCCAAAACAGAGGATGTAGAGGCGAAAGAGGCAAAGAAGGAGACCGAACAGGGTGAATGACGTCAGGCTGCCGCCCAATGATAACGATGCCGAAGAAGCGGTCATCGGCTCCCTGCTGATTGACGGCAAGGCTATTTTTCAAATTGCCGACTTTCTTCAGCCGGCTGATTTCTATTATGAGCAGAATCATTGGCTTTACGAGGCCTGTATGGCGCTTTACCAGCGTGACGAAGCTATCAACCAGATTACGCTGGCCCAGGAGCTTTCCCGCAAGGGGCGACTGGAAGCGTGCGGGGGCGTCGCCAGGCTCAGCTATTTGATATCCGTCTGCCCCACCTCCCTCGATATCGAGACCTACGCCCGGACTGTCTACCGCCTTTCTGTCATGCGCCAGATGATAACCGCCGGCGACCGCATTGCTGCCATAGGCTATGAGGTCGGACCGGATGTCGAGGATAGCCTGGCGAAAGCCGAGGGCATATTGTTCAAACTGCGTCGCGGTCAGGGTACCGGCGACCTCACCCATATACGGCAGGTTCTGGACAAGTACTTTGAGGTGACGCCGCCGACTTCTGAGGATCGGCCCGAGCGGTTGCCCTATATACTTTCCAGCTTCGCCGGTCTGGATGAGTTCCTCGGCGGATTCCAGCGCTCTGACCTTGTCATTATCGCCGGCCGGCCCAGCATGGGGAAGACCAGCCTGGCTTTAAACATCGCCCGTAATGCCGCCGTCGAGCACCGGGCCTGTATCGCCCTGTTCAGCGTGGAGATGGCGCGCGACTCGCTGGTGTTGCGTCTGCTGTCCAGCGAGTCCGGAGTTAACTCCCGGCGCGTGCGGTTCGGGGAGCATACCGAGGATGAGGAAAGGCGTGTTATGGAAGCCACCGGCGTTCTCTCCACGGCGGATATTTATGTCGATGACACCCCGCTCCTGCGTATGGCGGAGATGCGCAGCAAGGCGCTCCGCCTTAACTACGAGCGCGGCATTGATATGGTTATTATCGACTATCTCCAGTTGATGCAGGGGGAAGGGGTGAGGGGTGAAAACAGGGTGCAGGAAATCACCTATATCTCCCGGTCACTCAAGGCATTGGCCCGTGAGCTTAATGCCCCGGTGCTGGCGGTTTCGCAGCTCAGCCGTGCCGTGGAGTGGCGGGCTTCCCACGAACCCCAGCTTTCCGACCTCCGTGAAAGCGGCAGCATCGAGCAGGACGCGGATGTCGTCCTGTTTATCTATCGTGACGAATATTACTACAAGAGCGAAGAGGAATGGATAGTTGCTCACCCTGATAGGGAGTACCCGCGCGAAGAAGCCGATGTCATTATCGCCAAGCACCGCAACGGGCCCACCGGCCGTATAAAGCTGCGTTTCCGTCAAAACCTGGCCAGGTTCGAAAGTTTAGGCAGCGTGGAGCCGACCTTACTATGAGGCAGTTTCAGGGTTTTCCCTCCAGCGGCAGGGTGGTTTATACCTCCATCCCCAATGTCTTCTTCAGCAGCCTGTTGCCGGAAATAGACGATATCGCCGAGCTCAAGACGACCCTGCACGTTATGGCGCTGCTGTACGGTAAGAAAGGCTATCCCCGCTTTGTCAGCTACAGCGAGTTGCTGGCGAATGCCAGCCTGATGCAAAGCCTGAAGAGCGAGGGTGAGTCGGCTGATGAGACCCTGCGAAAAGCTTTAAAAATGGCTACCGAACGGGGTACGTTGTTAAGTCTGGCCGTCGAAAAAGATGGCGCTTCGGAAGACATCTATTTTCTGAACGACGGGAACGGCCGTCAGGCGGTTGCGAAAATCCCAGGCGGTGAGCTTAAATTATCAGGATTGAAGGCCGGAGCGCCGGTTCCTGTCCAGGCTGAGGAACTGACGGATATATTTACCCTTTACGAGCAGAACATCGGCATGTTGACCCCGATGATTGCCGATGAACTCCGTGACGCCGAGAAACTGTATCCGCAAGACTGGATTCGTGATGCTATTAAGGAAGCCGCTTTACATAACAAGCGGAACATCAAATATATTGCCAGGATTCTGGAGAACTGGTCGGTAGAAGGCCGGAGTGATGGAACATATCAGCGAGATATTAAAAAGACAGGGCCGGACAAGTACTTCAAGGGAAAATACGGACACATGGTCCGGCGTTGACAAAGAGTCTGAGAAAAGTGCGGACTGTCCCATCTGTAAAGGGGCCCGTGTCGTTCATCCCCGCTTGCCTTCCGGGCAGCCGGACTACAGCCGCGTCGTTCCCTGCCGCTGTGTTAAAAGCGCGCAGGATGACGTGCAGCAGGCGCGTCTGAAGCAATATAGTAATCTGGGCTCTTTAGCCCGCTTCACCTTCGATAATCTGATTCCTGAAGGTAGAAGCAGCAGTCCACGCAGTCAGGAACGGTTTACCCAGGCCTGCCGGGCCGCCCAGGCCTTTGCCAACGAACCGAAGGGCTGGCTGGTGCTGGGTGGACCCAGCGGCAGCGGCAAGACCCACCTGGCGGCGGCTATCGTTAACGAGCGTATCAGGCAGGGCCACCCGGCTTTCTATATCACCGTTCCCGACCTTCTCGACCGCATACGCGCTTCCTTCAACCCTGACAGTGAAATTCCTTATGATGAGTTCTTCGACCATGTTCGGAATACCCCGCTTCTTGTGCTGGACGATTTGGGAGTGCAGTCCGGTACGTCATGGGCTAAAGAGAAGCTGGACCAGCTGCTGACTTCCCGCTTCAATAGCGAATTGCCTACGGTTATTGTTACCATCACGCCCGTGGAGCAGATGGACGATAGGTTGCGTACCCGCCTGACCGACCCCCGTCTCTGCCAGGTCTATATCCTTGAGGAAGAGTCACCATCCTCGGTTTATGCCTGGGCGCCGGAGTTCGAGCTCCAGAAAAATATGACATTTATCAATTATAAGCGCCGTAATGATTTATCGATAGAACAGCAGGATAATATGGATGCCGCCTATCGCCTTGCCTTCGATTTCGCCAAGAATCCCGAAGGCTGGCTGGTCTTCATGGGAGAGACCGGCTGTGGTAAAACACACCTGGCGGCTGCGATTGTCAACTATCGCTATGAAATAGGTAAACCGGCCCTTTTCGTGGTCGTTCCGGACTTCCTCGACCATCTCCGCTCCGCCTTTAATCCGGAGAGCAAGGTATCCTATGACCAGCTTTTTGAAAGCGTTAAGACAGCCCCGCTGCTCGTTCTGGACGATTTCGGTGAGCAGTCCACCAATCCCTGGGTCAGGGAAAAGCTTTATCAGCTTATCAACTACCGCTATAACAGCCGGCTGCCTACAGTTATCACCACCCGATATTCCCTCGATGAAATTATGGCTGGCTTGGACGCCTCCATCAGCTCTCGCCTGGTCGACCGTCAAATAAGCGTCACCTTCAATATCATGGCGCCCGATTTTCGTAATGAAAGGCGTCCCGGACAGAAGCGGGCAACCTCACGTGATAAGAGGGGACGTTAACGCTAGGCAGTCTTAAATGTCATTGCGGGGAGTCCTTCCTCCGAAGGACGACAAAGCAATCCGTTCCCTTTGCCATCATCCCTCCGCTCTCCGATTGTCATCCTGAGCGTAGCGAAGGATCCGTATCTTCTTCGTCATTCCAGCGAAAGCTGGAATCCAGAACCACTCTCGTTCTTTAGTGATTGTATCTTATTTCTTGGTGTTTCCCTCACAGGGAGTGCGTAGCGAGAGGGGCTTGCCCTGAGCTTGTCGAACGGGGGCGCCAGCCCTCTCTCAATTTTTCTCCACCATATCACAAAAAAAGTATGCGGGGCGTTTAAGAGGGGCGTCAGCCCCTCTTTTATTTCTTCCCCCTCCTTTCGTAAAGGAGGGGGATTAAGGGGGTAGATTTTCTCATCCCCCACAGTGGGCAAGGTTAAAGAATGAAACAATCAGACACTCTAACCGCCATCGCCTGTTGTCTTTTCAGGGCAGCGGGTTAATTTGAAAACTAAAGCAATTCCTTTTACAATATCTGCATGGTAAGGAGACTTGGATGATTAAGATTGTTAAAGCTGAGGAACGTCATATACCCGATATCTGTAAGCTCTGGCTGGAATTCATGCAATTTTCTCAGGATATCGACCCCATTTTCGAGCCGCGCGATGGCGCGTTGCCGGTCTTTGAAGAGAAATACCTGCGCCCGGTTATGAAATCGGAAAACAACCTCGTACAGGTAGCATTGGACGGGAGGAAAGTCGTTGGATACTCCTTTTCACAAATAATCGACCCTTCGGATTTGATGAAACGTAAGAAGTACGGATATGTTCACGATGTGTTCATCACCGCAGGCTATCGCCGCCGTGGCATCGGTGAAAAAATGTACGAGGAAATCCTGAAATGGTTTCATTCACAGGATATCGACCGTGTTGAACTTCAGGTTATCGCTAGGAACGAGGCCGCCTGTTCCTTCTGGAAAAAACACGGATTTATGGACTTCCAGAATACGCTATACCGGCAGATTTAGCCGGGTAGTATCACAATCTCTTTTTCCCATCCTTAAACGCCAGCGCCCCGCTAGGGCAAACCCTGACGCATTCGCCGCAGTCGAGGCACCTGTCTTTGCCGATGGGTTCGTCGCCGAAGGTAGCCACTACTCTCTCGAAGCCACGGTGGGCGAATCCCAGCAATGCTTTCTCATGGTGTTTCCGGCATTCCCAGACACACCGCCCGCACAGGACGCATTTATTGGGGTCATAAGTGAACAGCGGGTTGCTGTCATCTATCGGCAGGTCTCTTAAAAGCAGTCGCAGGCGTTTTGGTTTAAGGCTGCATTTGAGAACACGGGCTATTTTCTGGAGCTCGCAGGTGCCGTTAGCCGGGCAGTGGGCGCAGTCCAGCGCGTGCGATGCCATCAAAAGCTCGAAACCGGCGCGTGCCAGGGCTAGTGACTTTTCGCCTCTGGTGTTTACCACCATGCCGTCGCTTACCTCTAAAGTACAGGCGGTGACCGGCTCCTTTTCCCCCTCTATCTCCACAAAGCAGAGTCGGCAGGATGCGACGGCGT
>JBGPRB010000020.1:0-20830 GCA_041489355.1 Dehalococcoidia bacterium | reverse complement strand
CTCCCCCAGAAATACCAGCGTTACAGACTCTACCCGGTGGGGAGGCTGGATAAAGACACCACCGGGCTTTTGTTACTGACTAACGACGGTAACCTGACCTACCATCTGACCCACCCCCGGTTCGCGCATGAAAAAGAGTATATGGTATATATCAAGGGCAGCCTTAAGACAGAGGAAAAACAAAGGCTGGAACACGGCATCAGGCTGGAAGATGGCATGACCGATACAGCGATAATTAAAGATATTACATCACCCCCCTTCAACTACAGCATCACCATACACGAGGGCAAAAAACGGCAGGTACACCGCATGTTTGAAAGGCTGAGACACCCCGTGCTGGCATTAAAACGTGTCCGCATCGGTAACCTGAAGCTGGGCGATCTGAAAGAGGGAGAGATACGCCAGCTGAGCGCCAGGGGAATAACCGCTCTGCTGAGTGAATAATCCAACAAATCAGGAAACCAGCCTGATAAGGTAAAAAATAAGTAATGAAATAATACCGGATGCCGGTATAGTAAAAATCCAGGCCCAGACAATACGCAGAGTCACGCCCCAGCGTACGGCAGAAAGTCTTTGCACAGAACCCACCCCCGATATCGCCCCCGTGATAACATGGGTAGTGCTGACCGGAATGCCCAGATGCGTGGATAAGAAAATACTGGAGGCGGCGGCTGTCTCGGCGCAGAAACCATCAATCGGCCTTAATTTGGTTATTTTTTGTCCCATCGTCTTAACAATCCGCCAGCCGCCGGTGAGGGTACCCAGAGCAATGGCGGCGTGGGCGCTGAGAACAACCCATAAAGGCACATGAAACTCATTAATTAAACCCCCGACAAAGAGAAGGCTGGTGATGATACCCATGGTCTTTTGCGCGTCGTTGCCGCCGTGGCCCAGACTAAAAGCGGCGGCTGAGAAGAGCTGAAAAATCCGTGACCATTTATTTATGCCTGCCGGACTTTTCTTATGTACAACCCATGAGGCAGCAACCTTTAAAAAAAAACCCAGAACCAGGCCAATTAAAGGCGCCAGGACAATAAAAATCAGGGTTTTGTACCAGCCGGCCGCAATAATCACGCTGAATCCGCCTTTGGCGATAGCGGCTCCCGCATATCCGCCGATTAACGCGTGAGAGGAACTGCTCGGCAGTCCGAAATACCAGGTAATGATGTTCCAGGATATAGCGCCGATAAGAGCCGCCAGGATTACGGTAGAAGTGACGATATTAATATCAATCATCCCTTTGCCGATGGTGTTGGCGACCCCCGTACCGAAAATGAGAAAAGCCACGAAGTTAAAAAAGGCTGCCCAGACGACAGCCTGCCGGGGTGTTAGAACCCTGGTGGAAACAATAGTGGAAATGGAATTGGCCGCATCGTGCATGCCATTGGTGAAATCAAAAATCAGGGCTATCAATATAATTGGGGCGATAAAAAACAGGCTTGTTTCCATGTAATTATCATTAACGAGAAAGCAGTTATTTCGGATTGATTATACATGATAATTAATATCATTGCGAATATATTTTCCAGAATTTACGCCACCCTTTTCAAACCAGATTAAGGTCTGTTATACTGGACTTATTCTGGATAGTCGTCTGCCATATAAATATTTTTTACCGACCATGCACCCGATAATAAAGCAAGCCAGAAATGAAGGAAGAGTCGTCCTGACCGAGATAGAGTCCAAGGAAATGCTCGGTCAGGCAGGAATAAACGTCGTCCCTACCAGACTGGCCGCATCACGGTCGGAGGCGGTCGCTATAAGCAGGCAACTCGGTTTCCCTGTGGTCCTGAAAATAGCCTCGCCCGATATCGTCCACAAGAGCGATGCCGGCGGTGTCAAGCTGGGGCTGGAAACCCCGGAGCAGGTCGAACAAGCTTACGACGATATCCTGAGAAATGTCCGGCAAAAATATCCTCAGGCTATAGTCCACGGCATATCCGTACAGAAGATGGCACTTCCAGGCATTGAGGTGATTATCGGCATAAACAGGGACGCCCAGTTCGGCCCGGTGCTCATGTTCGGTCTCGGCGGCATCTGGGTAGAAGTGCTTCAAGATGTTTCCCTGCGGGTAACGCCCGTCACCAGAAGAGATGCCAGCGAGATGATAAAGGAGATAAAGGGCTACCGGATGCTTACGGGATACCGCGACCAGTCGCCGGCCGATTTATCCGAACTGGAAGACATGCTGCTGGCGGTCTCCGACTTTGCCGTGAAATACCCGATGGTCAAAGAACTCGACCTCAATCCCGTAATTGCCAGTCCTGAGGACGCCGTAGCCGTAGATGCCCGGGTGGTGCTCGAAAACTGACAATTTGTGAGGAAAGGTAAATAGACTGCCGATGAACCTGAAATCGATACTGGAGAATACCGCAACGCGCTTTGCTAATAAAACGGCTATTATCATGGGTGAACGCCGTGTCTCATTCGCCCAACTTGAAGAGGACTCCAACAGGGTCGCCCATGCCCTGATAAAAATGGGGGTTAAAAAGGGCGACCGTGTGGCCACGATGCAGGCCAGCAACCCTGAGTTTGTGTCCGTCTTCTTGGGGATAATCAAGACCGGGGGCATCGCCGTGCCGCTTGACTCGCGCTACGTCGCTAACGAACTGGTCAGTCTTTTCAACGATTGTACTCCCAAAGTGTTAATTATCGAGAACCCCCCACTGGAATCGCTGCTGCCAGCCCTGCCAAGATTCGACTCCATCAAGCATATCATCACGGTCAATACCGAATACGACGAGCAGTTTAACAGCTACCAGAAAATTTTAATAAACAATCCACCGTCGGGCGTAAATGTGGCTATCGCCCCGGAGGATATCGCCATCATATCCTATACCGGCGGGCCTACCCTGAAACCGCACGGCGTCGCCCTGTCCCACCGGAGCGTCTATATCGAGACTATCAACGCCGCCGCGACATTTCAGCAGACGGAAAACGACGTGGTGATGCAGTTTGCCCTGCCCATGTACCACCAGTTCGGGCTGACCGCCATATTGCTGGCTTCGATATATAAAGGCAATACCGTGGTGGCGGTGCCGGGCACCGGGCGGTCTATCCATAGCTTCATGGAAGCCGTGGAACGGGAAAGGGGCACGATTTACATGGGCGTCCCTTATATTTACTCCCTGATGATAAATGTAGCCCGCAGGGAGGGCATCAAACACGATTTAAGCTCGCTGCGACTTTGCGTCAGCGGTGGCGCCCCCCTGGAGCCTGTAATAATAAATCAGTTTAAACAGCTTTACGGCTTTAACATCATCGATATCTACGGGCAGACGGAGTCCGTATGTCATATCACCGTCATGCCCATCGATGGCACGGGCAAAATCGGCTCCTCCGGAAAGCCCATGCCCTGCTGGGAGATGAAAATATTCGACGAATACGACAATGAGCTTCCTCCCGGACAGGAAGGAGAGATAGTCGTGCGAGGGCCGGTTATGGTCGGCTTTTACAATAAACCACAGGCTACAGCCAGAATTATGAAAAACGGCTGGCTCCACACCGGCGATATCGGCCGGATTGACGAAGACGGTTTCCTTTTCATCACCGGCCGTAAAAGAAGAATGCTTATCCTGAAAGGTCAGAATATCTTCCCCGGCGATATCGAAGAAGTCCTGGCAGCCCATCCCAAGATAGCCGAGGCCAGGGTAATGGGGGTAACAGACATCGTGCGGGGCGAGACGGTCAAAGCGCTGGTACGACTGAAGCCGGGAGAAAAGACCACCGAGCAGGAGATACGGCAGTATTGCCAGGGACGCATGGCCGACTACAAACTGCCCAGAGAAATCGCTTTCGTGGATGCCATACCCGAGGTAATACCGTTATGGAGGCGACTGCAGAGCCTGGAAGCAGCCGACCTCATGATAGAAGGAACAGGCTAGTGTTCCAAATTATGATGGCGCCGTAACCGGCCACGGCAATCCAGGTGGCGACTACCGCCACTCTTGGAAACCGCCTGTAAATATCCCATAGAATAAAGGCACACAGCAGGGAGCCGGCAACCTTTAATATCATAAAGCCGATATCCCCCACCAGAGGCTCTAAGAATGGATTACCCTCCCGCGCCAGTCCCCCATTAATGAGAAACTCTGTCACCAGGCCGTCCAGCACAACAAATGAGACCAGCACACCGAGGAGATATTTCATCTCCTTCCGGCTGGCTTGCGATAATATTCTTATTATTTTCGACATATCAGACCAGTACCCCCGTCACAGGTTATGCCCTTCGACTAGACAATAACGTTCAGCGCCGAAGGCAGGATACGAAAACGCGCCGGCACTTCCCCCAGCAGCTCGCCGTCAGCCTGGAGGTGCATCCTTCCACCGAGGGACCTAACCTCTATTTCTTTGGCTTTCTTCATGGTTACTTTGGGATGAGTCAGATGGGTGCCTTTATAAATACGCGGCAACGACCGGAGAAGGTCCGGCTTGCTCAGGTTACCTACAATCAACACATCAAGCAAACCATCGGAAAGGTCGGCATGGGGCGCCGTAAACATACCCCCGCCGCCGTATTTCCCGTTGTTCATGATGACCGTGCAGACTCGCCTGTCCTCCGCCTGACCATCCACTATAATAGAAATATCTCGATTAACGTATGATAAAAGCGTGGTGAGCGTTCCCAGGAGATAGGATGGCATACTCCCCAGTGCTTTAAACTGCTGCGTGGTGCGCCTGACTATCTCAGCGTCAAAACCCATGCCGGCAAAGTTCACGAAGATTCGCTCCGCCCGGCGCCCGTTACTCGCGTACTCAACAATGCCGAGGTCGACTTTACGCTTTTTCGGCTCGAGGAAACGTTGGCAGGCATCCTCGAAGCGGCGGGGGATGCCTATGGTGCGGATATAATCGCCGCCGGTACCCGTACTGATAATGCCCAGCAAGGCATCGCCGATATTACCCGCGGCATACAGACCGTTGACAATCTCATTGATGGTACCGTCGCCGCCCACGGATATCACCATCTCGTAGCCCTTCCCGGCGGCTATTTTGGCCAGTTCAATGGCATGACCCGGGGCTTCGGTGATATCATGCTCGAAACGCAGCCCGTGCCCCTTGAACAGACTCATTATCTGCGGCCAGAGCCGACCCGTCCTGCCGGCGCCGGCGACCGGATTAACGATAACTTTAGCGTATATTGAGTTCAAAAAACTCCTGCCTCAGGGAGCGATATATCATTTAACTATTTTCACAGAGTATAGCATACTTGAAAAGAGGAGAGTATTAAAATCGCATTAAATTATCATAATAATTTTATAAAGTTTACCTAGCTCCACTCGCCGGCATCAGTCCAGACACGCGCCAGCTCCTGGGCTAAAAGTCGGTGCTCTGCCCTTTCCAGGCCGGCGTCAACCTGGAAGAGCTTTATCGCCTCGCTCCGCGCCAGCTCCAGCAGAGCCACATCGGAGATTTTCGCCATACGCAGGTCGGGCAGCCCGCTCTGCCTGGTGCCGAAGAACTCGCCCGGTCCCCTCATCTTCAGGTCTTCTTCGGCCAGCTTAAAGCCATCCTGCACATTCTCTATTATTTCAAGTCGCTCCCTGCCGACCTCGGAGGGATTTTCAGCCAGCAGCATGCAGTAACTCTGCTCTTTACCGCGCCCTACCCGACCGCGGAACTGGTGCAGCTGCGAAAGTCCAAAACGGTCGGCACTCTCTATCAGCATGACCGTAGCATTGGGAATATCGATGCCGACCTCTATCACCGGTGTCGAGACCAGGATGTCCAGCTTGCCGGAGCGAAAGCTCTCCATGGCCGTATCCTTCTCTGCCGAAGCCAGCCTTCCGTGCAGCAGGCCCATCCGCAGGTCAGGGAAGACCTCCTGTGAAAGCCGTTCGTACTCGACCACCGCCGCCTGCGCGACGATAGCATCCGATTCCTCAATCAGGGGACAGAGAATAAAAGTCTGCCGTCCTCCGGCCACCTGCTTCCGCACGAAGGCATAGGCGCTCTCCCTCTGGTTCGGCCTGAGCCACTTTGTCTTTACCGTCTGCCTTCCCGGCGGCAGCTCGTCTATCACCGAAAGGTCAAGGTCGCCGTAGAGAGTCAGCGCCAGGGTACGCGGAATCGGCGTGGCGGTCATGACCAGCATGTGCGGATTGAACCCCTTTTCCCGCAGCGCCGAACGCTGCTCCACACCGAAGCGGTGCTGCTCGTCAACGACCGCCAGTCCCAGCTTCTTAAATTCTACCCCCTTCTGAACGATGGCATGAGTACCGATGACTATGTCAATTTCGCCTGCTTGTATCTGTTTCTGAATTTTCCGCTTGCCGGCCTGCTTGATATCACCCATGAGCAGCGCTACTCTCAGGGGACGCTCCAGAAAACCGGAGTAGCTCCGCAAATAACCTTCCCCCTCCTCCCACCCCAGCTTCGAAAGAAGCTGGCAAACAGTGGCGAAATGCTGCTCGGCCAGAATCTCGGTAGGCGCCATGAATGCCCCCTGGTAGCCATTGGCCGCCGCTACCAGCAGGGCCGCTGCGGCCACCACCGTTTTACCGCTGCCTACCTCACCCTGTAATAACCGGCACATCGGGCGGGCCTGGCCCAAATCATTTAATATCTCCCCGAGCACCTTATCCTGGGCTGACGTCAGTGTAAAAGGCAGCGAGTCCAGGAATTGCTTCAGCACCGTTTTCTTAACATCGAACGGGGTGCCCGGCCGGCTCTCCTGCCACTGACGCTTCTTGCTCATCACGCCCAGTTGCAGGAGAAAAAGCTCGTCAAAAGCCAGCCGGACTCTTGCTTTATCTTTCGTACCTTCGTTTTCCGGGTAATGCGCCTGGCTGATAGCTACAGGCAGTTCCAGAAGGCCGAGCCTTTTCTTTAACTCCCCCGGCAGAAAGTCGGTCACCTGCCCCACCCATCGGTCGATGAACTCTTTCATCAGCTTTCTTACCTGACGGGGCCGCAACCCCTGGGTCAACGGGTAAACCGGCACCAGCCGCGCGGTATGGACCAGGTCCTGGCCTTCCATTATCTCCCACTCCGGTGACAGAAACATATGGCGCCCCTTGAAAAGGCTGACACGGCCACTGAGCATTATCCGGTTATTGGTGGTCAGCTTTTTGGCCAGATAGGGCTGGTTGAACCAGAGCACACGGATATTGCCCGTCTCGTCACCTACGATAGCCTCGGTGCTGCGCCTGCCTCCCGGCCTGGTCTCCTGCACCTGCCAGACGTTGGCCACGATGGTCTGCTCCTCGCCCTCGGTAAGCTGTGATATGAACTTCAACTTACTGTAGTCGAGATGGCGGTGCGGGAAAAAATAGAGCAGGTCACGCACCGTCTTCACGCCCAGTTTTCCGAACCTGGCGGAAAGGGCGGTGCTGATACCCTTAACGACCGTTACCGGCGAATCGAGAGACTGTCCGCCCGCCGCTACCACCGGCTTCTTTACTTTTACAGGGGGCTTTTTCTTCACGGAAGGATGCACCTGGCTTACAGCGCGTGATGCTTTGGCGCTATCCTTATTTTCCATGTCGTCCAGAAAATCCAGGACATCGCTTATCCACTGCCGGCGCTGCTCCCGTGACATGGAGGTATAGCTGGAGTTGAAAAGCCGGTGAAAGCGCCTTAAAAGAGCCTGTTTTACAACTGATGCCACAGCCTGAGTAGACCAGTTATGCAGGAATTTATCCAGGCCACCGAATACGGAGGAATCTGCATAATCACGCTGCTTTTCAAGGTTGAGGACTTTACGCAAAGACTCGGTGTTCATCTATAATGTATTCCCGCAACATTATAGCCGTAATCCTGGGAAAAAGCACAGGAAAACGAAATCCCCCTTTAATCCCCCTTTTTCAAAGGGGGACAATCGAACGTCTCCCTTTAATAAAGGGAGATAAGAGAGGAATTTTAGTTTGACCTACTTATCACCCAGCACGGCCACCAGTAAAAGGCCGGGGCCGGTGTGCGTGCCGATAACCGGGGTCGTCCGCGACCGTAAAATGCGCTCTCTGGGGAAAATGGCGCCCAGTCGCTCTACCAGCAGGTCGCCATCCTCAGGGCAGGCAGCATCTTCGACAGCCAGTCCGTCAATATGAGAATAGCCCGCCGCGAAGTTATAGAGCGCGTCAATCGCCTTGGCGCGGGAGTGTACCCTGCTTATCGGCTCAACCAACCCATCCTTCAGTGTGATGATAGGATTGATTTTCAATACCGACCCCATGAAAGCCTGCGCTTTACCGATACGCCCACCCCTCTGGAGATATTCCAGCGTATCGAGAGCCGCACGCATATCGGCACGGGGAAGATTTCGCTTGACTATTTCCAGAATTTCATCCAGACAGGCTCCGGACTGGGCAGCCCGGGCGGCTTCTATGACGACAAATCCCTGCGCCATAACCGCCAGCTTTGAATCTACTACCTCGATACGGCATTTGCTTTCCAGAAGGCTGACGCTCTGTAAAGCCGCATTATAGATACCGCTGAGCTTGGCGCTGAGCATGATGGCCAGAACTTCGTCGGTCTCCTCGGCGAGCCTGGCGTAGGTCCGTGCGAACATGTCCAGCGAAGGCACCGATGTTACCGGCATGACCCGGCTATGCACCAGTCTTTCGTAAAACTGGTCGGTAGTCATATCGATGCCATCGCGGTAAGTCTCTTCTCCGAAACGAACCAGCACCGGAATTACAGTAATCCCCAGCTCACGAACTACCTGAGAGGGGATATCGGCGACACTATCGGTGATAATCCTGACTGGCATTATTTCTTTTCAGCTTCCAGAATTGTTAACGCAAGCGCATTGGGTCCGGCATATGTCCCGATTACAGGGCTGATTACCGACCGATAAATACGATCTTTAGGGTAAATTGCCCCCAGGCGTTCTACCAGTTTATCAGCGACGTCAGGAGTGGTCGCATGCTCCACAGCCAGCCCTTCGATATTAGAAAAGCCTTTGACAAGATTATAAAAATAGTCGAGTCCGGCACTTAAAGAACGCACCCTGGTCAGAGGGGCCATCTCGCCGTCTCTCACGGTGAGTATCGGCTTTATCGATAACAACGGGCCTAAAAGTCCCTGCGCTTTGCCGATGCGTCCGCCTTTAGCCAGATACTTGAGCGTATCGAAATAGGCGATAAGATGCGACCGAGGGGCGGCCCGGCGTGCCATATCAGCTACCTGAGCCAGATTCGCTCCTTCTTTAATGGCTTTTGCGGCAGAAATAACAATTAGTCCTTCCGCCATCGCCACCGTTAACGAGTCGACTATTTCTATCCGGCACTTCCCTTTTACATATTCCTTGGCCTGTGTTGCCGACTGATATGTGCCGCTGAGCTTACCGGATACAACAATAACCAGAATTTCATCAGTTTCCCTGGCAAGCTCTTTATAGACCTGGGCAAAATCATTTGGCGTAGGCTGTGTCGTCGATGGCAGCTTGGTTACATTCACCAGCCGGCTGTAAAATTCCTCGCTGGTAATTTCCACCCGGTCACGAAAAATTTCTTCGCCGAAGCGTACATACAGCGGCACCACGGTAATACCCAGTTCCGCAGCCAAATCACTGGTGATATCGGATAGAGTGTCCGTAACAATTTTCACTGTCATTTCCGTACTACCTTTCTACTCTACAGATATAATATAGTTATAATGCGGCTGGCCGCCCTTAATTACTTCAACCTGTAACTGCGGATACTGCTCCGTGATACTGGCGCTAATTTCCTCAGCCTCGTTAGCTTCGGTATCAGCCCCATAGTAAATGGTAATCACCTCGGACTTATCCAGGTCCAGCTTGGCCAAAATCTTATTAATGACATCGAGGTCAGTTTCGCCTACCGCGACAAGGTCGTCATCGAGAAGGCCGATGGGCTGCTTTCGCCTGATTTTCAGACCGTTTAATTTGGTGGCACGAATGGAGCGCGTAATCTCAATAGTCCGTACCGAGGACAGGGCTTTTTCCATAATCTCGGCGTTAGCTTTGAAGTCCGCCTCATAGTCGAATGCTAAAAGCGCTACCACACCCTGCGGAATCGTCTTAGTCGGTACTATCTTGATTTTCTTCTGAGTCAATGATTGCACCTGATTGGCGGTGAGTATGATGTTTTTATTATTGGGAAGAATGATGACATTATCTGTAAATGTGGATTCCACCGCCTGGAGGATATCCTTGGTGCTCGGATTCATCGTCTGACCTCCGGGGATAACGGCGGCTGCACCAAGGCTGCCGAAGACTTCAATCAACCCCTCCCCGGAAGCCACCGCGATAACGGCCGTATCGGTGGTCGGCATTCTTTCTTTCTGCATCTCCAGAAAGTCCTGGTGCTGCTCGTCCATGTTCCGGATGCTGACCTGATGCAGGGTACCCAGTTTAGTGGCGAACTGGATAACGGTACCAGGGCTGAGGGTATGAATATGAATACGTATCGCCGATTCATCACCGACGACAATAAGGGACTCACCTTTGCTTTCCAGTCTCTTCCTGATGTCTTCCGGCTCCAGTTCCTCCCCCTTCAAGAGAAACTCGGTGCAATAGCCATAAGGTACTTCTTCGACACCTACGGTCTGCGGCAACGGTACCGATAAAGGCAGTTCACTGACAATTATCTGGGGCTTGCGTAACCGCATAAGTTCTGTCTCACCCTTCAAATAACGCAGCGCCCCTTCCAGAAGGGTATAGAGGCCCTGCCCGCCAGCATCAACGACGCCGGCATCTTTCAATACCTTGAGGAGCCTGGGGGTATTGGCCACCGAGTCACCCGCGGCGTTTACGGTTGCTTCCAGAACTGTGACGATATCTTCCTGACCCTGCTCGACCTGATCTTTTGCCTCTTTGGCGGCGTCCTTCATGACTGTAAGCATGGTCCCCTCGACCGGATTGCTTACCCCTTTATAAGCGATAGCCGCCGATTTTTGTAAGGCATCAGCCAGTTCGGCGGCGTTAAAAGACTCCTTGCCCTCGAGCCCCTGCGCCAGGCCACGCCATATCTGCGAAAGAATGACGCCGCTATTGCCGCGAGCGCCCATCAGGGCGCCCTTAGCCATGGCGTGGGCTACACCCGAGGCGCTGTGGTCGGGGGCGCGGTAGGCTTCCTCCATGGTAGAGCGCATGGTAAGCATCATATTGGTCCCGGTATCACCATCAGGCACCGGGAAAACGTTCAGGGCATCAATATCCGCGGCACTCTTTTCCAGCCAGGAGGTAGCGGCGGAAAACATGTCCCTCAGGTCTTGCCCGGCTACACTGCTAATTTTTGCCATTATTCACCACCCTTGTCAGATTACTGGTCAGATTCATATCCCCCAAGGATGCGCTTCTTGCTAATCTCGTGTGTCTATGTTACTATGAATTAGCGGAATTTGCAATAGCCTATCTGGAAATCAAAGGAGACAAAGAGAATTGAAGTGCGATTTATGCGGGAAAACACCGCAATTCGGTCATAATGTCAGCCACTCCAAGCGTCACACCAACCGCCGCTGGACGCCTAATATTCATCCTGCGACTGTTTATATTGATGGCCAGGCAAAGCACCTTAACCTGTGCACCAGGTGCCTGCGAACGCAAAATAAGGCGACCAAGGTTTAATACCCTCCAGCGTTTGTTCGAGTTATTTATTAGTCCAGGTTTTAACATCTCAACGAGCATGAATAAAACCACTTCACAATTGATTGCGGCCGCGAGAGCCGTGTACGGTGAATTTACACTATCGAAAGACTTCTCAGCCGGTTCCGTGGGAGCAGCGCTCAGGACAGCCGGGGGAAATATTTACACCGGAGTCTGTATCGAGCTGGCCTGCGGTCTTGGATTCTGTGCGGAGGCCGCGGCTATCGCCGAAATGCTTAAACACCACGAGACCCATATCACTGATGTCGTTGCCATATCTTCCCACGGGATTCTAGCGCCGTGTGGCCGATGTCGCGAAATGATAGTACAGGTTGATGCCAGAAATTTTGATTGTCATGTCATCATTGGAGAAGACCGAATAGTACCGCTGCGGCAACTCCTCCCCGACCACTGGCTGGTTAAAAACAAAGAAACCGACTAGTCATCTGCTTCACCCCTTATCAACCATCTTCCGTGCCCTGGTCAGCGCCTTCTTTACCTGTTTGGGTGCCGTGCCGCCGATGACATCCCTGGCAGCCAGCGAAGACTCGATAGTAATGGAACGCACATCCGCACCGAATAGCGGCGAAAACTTCTTATATTCACCAAGAGTTAACCGGGCGAAGGTCTTTCCCTTCTTAGAAGCGTAGCTCACCAATTTGCCGACAATCTCATGGGCCGTGCGGAAGGTCTCCCCCTTCTTAACGAGATAGTCAGCCAGGTCGGTCGCCAGGATATAACCCCGTTCTAACGCTTTTGCGGCGTTTTCCTCCCTGACCTGCAACGTTCCCACCATGCCCGTAAAGACTTCCAGTGTTGATAGCAGCGTATCCACCGTATCGAAGAAACCCGGCTTGTCCTCCTGCATATCGCGGTTATAGGCGAGAGGCAGGCCTTTCATCGTGGTCAGCAGAGCCATCAGGCTGCCGTAGACCCGCCCCGTCTTGCCCCGGGCCAACTCGGCCACGTCCGGGTTTTTCTTCTGGGGCATAATGCTGCTGCTGGTGGTATAAGCATCGTCAAGCTCGATAAAGCCGAACTCCGCTGAAGACCACAGCACGATTTCCTCAGCCAGGCGGGAAAGGTGCATCATGCAGATACTGGCGGCGGCCTCGTATTCCAGCACAAAATCACGGTCGGAAACGGCATCAAGGCTGTTCTGACTTACCTGGCTGAAGCCCAGCTCCTTCGCCAGGAACTCTCTATCAATATCATAGGCGACACCGGCTAAGGCGCCGCTGCCCAGGGGCAGGACATCAACGCGCTTGAGACAATCGGAAAAACGGGCGACATCACGCTCCAACATCTCGAAGTAGGCCATGATGTGATGCGCCAGCAGCACCGGCTGGGCTGCCTGCAAATGCGTATAACCGGGTATAATGACCTCTTTATTAGCTTCGGCCAAGTCGAGCAGGGCGCGCTGAAAACCACGTATTCCACTAATGGTATTGGAAATCGCTTCCTTCGTGAAAAGACGTATGTCCAAGGCAACCTGGTCGTTACGGGAGCGGGCAGTGTGCATCTTACGCCCCACATCTCCGATTTTCTCGATAAGTCGCGCCTCAACAGCCATGTGGATATCTTCCAGTTCCGGCTGGAACTTGAATTTGCCCCGCTCTATCTCCCCCCGGATAGCCTTCAGCGCGTTGATGATAGTTTTAGCATCCTCATCCGAGATGATACCCTGTCTGGCAAGCATTTTGGTGTGGGCAACGCTGCCGGCAATGTCCTGCTTATAGAGACGATGGTCAAAGGGAAGGGAGACAGTATACTGCGCTGCCAGCTTATCCGCCGGCTTGCTGAAACGACCACGAATATAAGTCATGCTATTTTCCCTCAGTCTCATCAGGCCCCACGATGCTGAGCGGCCCTTCCTTATCCCCCAACAGCTGTATTTGAGCCTGGGTCTTAACAGGCAATCCCCAGAGATGAATAAAGCCTTCCGCGGCCTTCTGGTTGAACCTGTCGCCCTTGTCATAGGTGGCCAGGCTGAGATTATAGAGCGACCAGGGTGATTTACGCCCGACTACCGCGGCGTGTCCTTTGAAAAGTTTTACTCTTACGGTGCCGGTCACGTAGCGCTGCGAGCTGATTATATAAGCCGACAGGTCACGGTTAAGCTGGCTGAACCAGAGTCCGTTATAAATGAGGTCGGCGCACTCCACCGCCACTTTCTGTTTAAAGCGCAGCTGGTCCCTGGACATGGTCATGGCTTCCAGCGCCTGGTGGGCCTGTATCAGGACAACCGCCGCCGGCGCCTCGTAAATTTCCCGCGACTTGATGCCGACCACCCGGTCCTCGATATGGTCAATCCTGCCCACGCCGTGCCGTCCGGCTATTTCATTCATCTTTTGAATCAGGGTAATCCCGTCCATTTCTTTGCCGTCGAGAGAAACCGGAACCCCCTTCTCAAACCCGATTTCCACGTAATGCGGCTTGTCGGGAGCTTCATCCGGAGATTTAGTCCAGGTATAGACATCGGCCGGGGGTTCGGTCCAGGGGTCCTCCAGAGCGCCGCACTCAATGCTCTTGCCCCACAGGTTCTCATCGATGGAATACGGGCTTTTCTTCGTGACGGGAATCGGTATGCCATACTTCTGAGCGTATTTAATGGTCTCCTCGCGCGTCATACCCCACTCGCGGGCTGGGGCGATAATTTTCATGTCCGGCGCCAGGGCATTGATGCCGACCTCGAATCTTACCTGGTCGTTACCTTTGCCCGTACAGCCATGGGCTATCGCCGCCGCCCCCTCCGCCGCCGCCGTATCCACCAGAAGTTTGACCATAAGCGGTCGTGACAGCGCTGTAGCCAGCGGGTACTGTCCCTCGTAGAGGGCATTCGCCTGCAACGCCGGGAAAACAAAATATTTTACAAAAAGCTCTTTACCGTCAATCACCGATGCCTTGATAGCGCCAACCTTGAGGGCTTTCTGGCGAACCGCCGAGAAATCTTTTTCATTGCCGACATCAATAGTGACGGCGATAACATCCAGATTATATTTCTCATGCAGCCATTTAACAGCTACCGAGGTATCCAGTCCGCCGCTGTAAGCCAGTACAACTTTATCCGTCACAACTACCTCCGTTAGCAGAAAATCAATCTTTCTCTCCGAAATTACTATCCAGGAATTTAACAACCTCGGAACAGACACCGGGGTACTGCCAGGAGTAGTCATGCCCCGGGGCTTTTAACCAGCTCAAAATATCCCCGGGATTTTCGTCCGGTGACGTTAAACCGAACCAGCCCTTGAAGGTAGCCCAGACCATAGCCGTTACGTTTCCACGGCTGAAAGTATCGATACCCCGGCCATTGCTGTTCATGAGCAATGTCCTATCCAGTATATTGGGTTTATGCCAGAATGGTGTTCCGGTCTGGATGCTGTAAACCCGTGGTTCGTCCTTCAAGAAGCCCATAGTCCTATCGGAGATAACGGTGCCGGTGCTTTCTCCGGCGACAATAATTTTCAGGTTGGGAATATGATGGGTCAGAAATTCCACCTGTTCCGCCTGGTCCCAGGCCTTGTGCGGATAATGATTGGCGGCCTCAAAAAACTCCTTAACACAGCCCCAGATTCCCCGGCTGGTCCGACGGTAGGTCAATACCAGCGGATTATACCCCAGCTTCTCGAGCTGCGACTTGATGCCTTCGAGAATACTCTCCCAGCCGGGCGAGTCCTTGGTTAAATTCCACCCCCAGCCCCCTGAATTAAATAAAATGACGACATCCCTGTCTCTGGCTTCCACATAGGCCGCCACCAGTTGGTCGACGAGATTTTGAAGAGCTTCCTGGCTTTTACCCACCAGTTCGCTGGCCATTTGAACAGCGTCGTCAATTACCGACTGAGGCACAGAAGAGTAATCAATCACAGACTGGCTCGATTCCTCTATCCCGATATCTTTAGCCATCCCGACCTCTGAACTAAATAGAGTTAGACATATAATGGCAAGCAGGGAAACAGATACCATTGCTATCGCAATCCCCTGCCTGCCGAATTTCTTCAACATCACCGTCTCTTGGATTTCATTCTATCAATAATCACTTAACATTTCCAGAAAATACTCCATCCAGTATGCTTAAAGCCCGGTCGACTTCTTGATTACCGATAATCAGCGGCGGCACCAGACGGATAGCACTGGATTTGACCTTATTGACCAGCAACCCTTTCTGAAGGCAGGCCATGAGAATTTCCTGAGCCATATCTCTGTTGAACTCTATAGCAACCAGTAGTCCACGACCCCGCACCTCGGTAATGAAGGAGTATTTTCTCTTTAACTTCTTCAGCCCTTCCATGAGATATTGACCTACCTTTTGGACTTTAGCGGGTAAATCATTATCAATGATGAATTTCAGCGTGGCACAGGCGGCAGCGCTGGTCACCGGATTACCGCCGAAGGTAGAGTTATGGTCTCCGGGCACAAAAACAGAAGCATGTTCCTTGGCCAGCACCGCCCCGATAGGTATACCGCTGCCCAATCCTTTCGCCAGTGTCATAATATCGGGTTCGATGCCATATAACTCGTAGCCGAACAATGTACCGAGTCGGCCAATTCCCGTCTGCACTTCATCCAGAATGAGTAAAATACCCTTGCG
The DNA here is from genome assembly GCA_041489355.1 of Dehalococcoidia bacterium. Taxonomy (GTDB): domain Bacteria; phylum Chloroflexota; class Dehalococcoidia; order Dehalococcoidales; family RBG-16-60-22; genus JBGPRB01. Next base: position 4,691 of record JBGPRB010000020.1, on the reverse strand, counting down.
GTCGCACCATTCCCTCACTTTTTTGAGGTAATCATCATCGGATAGGATGACACCCGCCTCCCCCTGTACCGGCTCCAACATCACGGCACAGGTCTTCACTGTCGTGGCTGCCTTGATGGCTTCAATATCGTTATTTTTAACATTGATGAAACCTTCCGGGAGCGGCACGTACGGCTCATGCATTTTAGGTTGCCCGCTGGCCGCCGTCAAAGCCAGGGAACGCCCGTGAAATGATCCCAGCGTTGTGATTATTTCATACGCCCCCTTGAGCTTGAGATGTCCGTAGCGGCGGGCAAGCTTAACGGCGCCCTCATTGGCTTCGAGGCCGCTGTTACAGACAAAGACCTTGTCCAGGCAGCTGTTTTTCACCAGGAGCTCAGCCAGGCGAATCTGGGGAATAGTATAGTACCAGTTCGAAGTCTGTATGAGGGTACGCGTCTGCTCGGCGACGGCATCGGCAACCACCGGATGACAGTGCCCCAGGCAATTGACCGCCAGCCCGCAGACGAAGTCCAGGTATTCCTTACCTTTATCGTCCCAGACCCGCGCGCCTTCTCCCCTCACCAGGGTTACCGGGACACGCACGATAGTGTGCATGTAGTATTTACTTTCGAGCTCCGGCCAGTTTACCATATTCACCCCTTATATATCGTAGTGCCGCCTTCCTGTTTCTCGAATTCCTCAAGAAGGGCGTGCGGTTTTCTCCCGTCTATTATACGAGTAATGGAGCCGGCATTTAAAGCCCTCAGGCAGGCGTTTACCTTGGGAATCATGCCCCCGGAAATTGCCCCGGAAGCTATCAGAGCTTCTGCCTTATCAGCAGACAGCCGCGATATTACCTTACCGGAACTATCATTAATGCCAGCCACATCCGTTAAGAAAACGAGTCTTTTCGCGCCCAGCGCCGCGGCGATATCGCCGGCGATAGGGTCGCCGTTGACGTTAATTATCGCCGGGGCACTGGTGGGTCTATCTACAGAGTACAGGCTCAGTGGAGAGACAACGGGAACGAAGCCCGCCTTGAGCAGCGTTTCCAGAAGGGCGGTATTTACCTTTTCCACCGACCCCACATAGCCCATTTCTCTGTCCTTCATCCTGCTCTCGATAAGAGAGCCATCGACGCCGCTGATACCGACGGCTCGACCGCCCCGAACGTTAATAGCCGCAACGATTTCTTTATTGACCAGCCCGGCCAGCACCGCGGTCACCACCTCCAGCGACGGTAAATCAGTCACGCGCTCACCGCGGACGAACTTCGTAGCAATTCCCTGCCGCTTAAGCCAGTCGGTAACAGTAGAACCGCCTCCGTGCACTACAATCAACGCCAGACCCTTTTTCTGCAAGGCTACGATATCTTCCCCGCTCCCGAAGGTAGAGCCCCCTATTTTTATTACGGTAATATCTTTCATTCAGTTCCTTTGTTCCCTCTCCCTTGAGGGGAGAGGGAAGGGTGAGAGTGAACCCCAAGTCTACCCCCTCACTCTAACTCTCTCCCACCAGGGGAGAGAGGACTCTTTGTTAAGTTATTTGGTTGTGTGGTATATACTTTTTTTACGTCGTATATTCGGCGTTAATCTTCACATATTCCTCAGAAAGGTCGCAGCCCCAGGCGTTGGCCTCAGCGCTGCCCATATTGAGATTTAAAGCGATATATACCTCTTTGCCATCCAGATGCCTGACGACTTCTTTTTTATTAAACGGAACAGAAGCCCCGTCTTTCACGACACGGGTATCACCGATATAGAGTTCCAGTTTCTCAGCCTTCAATGCGGCGCCGCTCCGTCCCGCTGCCGCCAGCACTCTCCCCCAGTTGGGGTTGCTGCCATGCACCGCCGCCTTGACCAGCGACGAACTGACTACCGTCCTTGCCGCCCGCCGGGCATCGCCCGCACTGGCCGCGCCGCTGACGTTAACTTCTATGAGCTTGGTAGCCCCCTCGCCGTCGCGAGCAGCCGCCCTGGCCAGATAAATACAGGCCTTGTTTAATGCCTGCTGAAAGACCTCAGCCCTCCGGCTGCCTTTGGTAACGGGCTTGCCACCGGCCATTCCGTTAGCCATGATGAGCACAGTATCATTGGTGCTGTTATCGCCGTCGATGGAAACCATATTAAAGGAGATATCCACGGCTTTCCGCAGCGCCTGCCCGAGGAAATCGACATCAATAACGGCATCGGTGGTTAGAAAACAGAGCATGGTAGCCAGGTCGGGGTGAATCATACCCGCTCCCTTTATCATTCCCCCGATGATATAATCATCCGCCCTTACCGCCACCTCCTTGGGCATGGTATCTGTCGTCATTATCGCCCGGGCCAGGCCATGACCTCCTTCAGCCGAGAGGACTACCTTCGGCACCGCAGCCCGGATACGTTCCATCGGCAGGGTAACACCGATGATGCCGGTACTCGCCACGAGGACTTCCTCCGGCGATACGCCGACATGCCGTGCCGCCAGCCCGGTCATCTCCAGGGCGTCGGCCATACCCTGCTCACCGGTGCAGGCATTGGCGCAGCCGCTATTCATTATCACAGCGGAAGCTCTGCCCTTCTGCAACCGCTTCTGACTTAGCACCACCGGCGCCGCCTTCACCTTATTGGTCGTAAAGACAGCCGCCGCCGGGCAGGGTACTTTAGAGAACAGTATGCCGAGGTCGAGTCGACTCCGGTCTTTGTTTTTAATACCGGCGCTGGTAGCACCGGCAAGGAATCCTCGAGGCGAGGTGACCCCGCCGGAAGGAATAATTATAGGCTCGGTTTTCATCTATTCAAAATATATCATACTGCACGTCAGCAGGCAATTACACGTTAATGATGACTCTGCTTGAAACTCCATAGGGCCGAATGATAAACTCAAATTGTGAAAATCGTGCGTTTTACCCACGGGGAAAAGGCGGAATACGGGATATTGTACAGCGATGCTATTCAAAGCCTGGACGGTGCTCCTTTTAATATAATAAAGACTACCAACCAGCATCACAGGCTGAGCGATATAAGGCTGTTGCCGCCCTGCCAGCCTTCTAAAATCATCGCCCTGGGGGTGAACTACCGCAGTCACGGCGAAGAAATGAGCCACCGTATACCGACCGAACCTCTCATATTTCTCAAGCCATCGACCTCAGTCATCGGCCCGGAAGACAATATCATCTACCCTGAATCATCGCAAAGGGTCGATTACGAAGGCGAGCTCGGCGTGGTGATAAAGTCAATTACGCGGCACGTATCGAAAGAAGAGGCCGTCCATCACATACTGGGGTATACGTGCGTTAATGATGTTACCGCGCGCGACCTCCAGTCGAAGGACAAGCAATGGACACGTTCCAAGAGCTTCGACACTTTTTGCCCCATCGGCCCCTGCATCGAGACCGAGCTGGACCCTGCCAATCTTTCGCTGGAAACCTATCTCAACGGAGAAATCAAACAAAAGACCAGTACCAGCAACCTCATTTTTCCTGTCTTCGAACTGGTGAGCTTTATCTCACGTATCATGACCCTGCTCCCCGGCGATGTCATCGCCACGGGCACCACCAGCGGCATCGGCCCGATGCAGCCGGGCGACACGGTAGAAGTAAAGATAGAAAACATCGGCGCCCTCAGAAATTACGTGGTCAGGCCGTAACACTCGACAATAACATAATCGGAATAAAAAGGAGTAAAAATGGAATTGAAAACAGTCTATTTTGAAAAACCCGGTGGAGAGGTAAATACCGGTAAAACGCTCTCCCTTGCTAAAAAACGGGCGGAAGAACTGGGCATCAAGACAATAGTGGTAGCTTCTACCGTGGGCAAGACCGCCGCCAAAGCGGTGGGCGTCTTCAAAGGATATAAAGTAATTGTGGTTACCCATACCACCGGCTTCCGGGAACCGAATGCCCAGGAATTTACCGAGGAGAACCGTAAAATCGTCGAGGGCAAGGGCGGCATCATACTCACCACCACTCACGCCTTGGGCGGTATTCACCGCTCCCTGGGTCCATCCGGTGGTCCGCCGGCACCTTCACTGGCTATGGGTGATGTCGTCGCCATGACGCTCAGAATGTTCGGCCAGGGCATGAAGGTGGCCTGCGAAATAGCCGCCATGGCCGCGGATGCCGGGCTCGTACGCACCGATGAAGAGATTATCTCCATAGGCGGCACCGGCCGGGGCGCCGATACGGCGCTGGTCTTACAGCCGGATTACGTGCACCATTTCTTCAACCTAAGGGTGAAAGAGATTATCTGTAAACCGCGTCTCTAAGGCTGGTGATTTTATTATGCATCACACTCTCAAGTTCTACGGCAGCCAGCGAAAAAGCGTCCTGAGGTTTTATATGTTCTTCGCCAAATGGACGCGGATACCGTGGCTCGGCCGGCTGGTCAGACGCATAGCCAATGCCTACGGACGTAATTTGCATCATGCTTACCTGCTCACGCCGGCAGAAGCGGAAGAACTCGTGTCTGTAGCCGAGGGCGTGGCCGTAGCCGCTTGCACCTGCCGGAAAATATATCAGAAATGCGACCACCCGGTGGATGCCGAGATACTGCTCGGTCCGTCAAGACACATCTTTCTGGAAACGATGCGGGGGGAATCGCAGGAAATTACCGGAGAAAAAGCCAGGGAAATATTGCGGGACAGCCAGCGTAGAGGACTGATTCTGACCATCGTGAAATGCCGCGAAGACTTCTACGCTATATGCAGTTGTTGCTCCTGCTGCTGCG
>JBGPRB010000019.1:0-20851 GCA_041489355.1 Dehalococcoidia bacterium | reverse complement strand
TGCCTTTGCTGGAGGCCGCCGACATGGCGTCATTGGCGAAGTGTTCAAAGAAGAATGTAGCGGTGGGCTTACCTTTCCCTTCGATATAAATAGCATCGTACACAAGGTACTTGGTGCATGCCCCTCAGTCGCCGACGGCGGCGACAACCGCATCCACCCCCTTTATCCAGTCGTTAAACTCCCCTTCTCTGTCCTTCTCAAGGGAGGACACCGAGAACGAACGAGAATTAAACCAGCTTATGGTGGCGGTGGGGAATTTCTGCTTCAACAGCTTTTCAGTGACATTGAGGATGAGGGGGGCGGCACGCTTGTTGTTGCATAGCAGGCCGATTTTCTTACCGTCCAGTTTGTCCAGCCGGGGCGAAAGACCTTTCAGGGGTATAGGGTCGGCCTCCGCCCAGGGGCTGAGCACCTCATAAAAGGCACCTGTTTTACTTGGACTCATAATAATTACCTCCTTGCTTTATAATATTTAAACACTAAATACTTAATTCTAAACTCTCTTATTTCCCCTGCTTACTGCGGGACTGCCACTCTTTCCGCCTTTTCACAAAGTTATCCCAGTGGTCTTTGCCGCCGGGGGCGATGGCATAGGCGTCCACGTTAGTGCCGGTAATCATGCGGGCTTTATCCGACGCCAGAAAGAGGACGACATTAGCAGTATCTTTAGCTGTTGTTATATCTCCCAGCAGCGCGCCGTCCTTCATTTTCTGAAGCACCTCGGGCGGGGGCATGTGCTCACCCCCCATGACCATCCCCGGGCAGACGGAATTGACGGTGATTTTATAGGGTCCCACCTCGAAGGCGAGGTGGCGGGTGAAACCCATGACCCCGGCCTTGGCCGAGGTATAGCCGGCGCAGCCGTTGACCGTCATGGACTTACCGGCCGGGGAGGCGATATTGATTATCCTGCCCCCGCCGCGGCTTTTCATCGAGGGAATCACCGCTTTGGAGCAGAAAAAAGTCCCGTCCAGGTTAACGCCGATGGTGCGGTGCCACTGCTCGGCGGTCATATCCTCTACCAGGATGGGATAACCGAATCCGGCGTTATTGACGAGGATATCGATTCCCCCTAATTCCTTGACTACCTTTTCCACCATCTTATTGACTTCATCTTCATTGGAAACATCAGCCCTGATAGCTATTGAGCGGCGCCCTAATGCCCTCACTTCTCTGGCTGTCACCTCGGCTTTAGGCAAGTCAATATCATTAACGGCGACATCCGCCCCTTCGGCAGCAAAAGCCAGGGCAAAAGCCCGGCCCTGTCCGCCGCCGACGCCGCCCGCCCCGGTCACCAAGGCAATTTTACCTTTGAACTCCATAGTAGACCCTCCGTACAAGGTTCTATTTGCATCTGGTTGATTTTTCATACTCACCCCCTTTGTCCCCCTCTCAAACGGGTTTATCTTTAGTACTCGATTTTCATTATGTTTGAGAGGGGGAGGGTTAATGAGAGGGGGCTACGCCCCCTCTCGCTGCGCACTCCCTATTTTTTCACCCTCACCCTACCCTCTCCCATCAAGGGAGCGGGTTTATTGCATGTTTTCACAATCTTTTCTAATATTTAGCGTAGGTAGGCACCACGTTCTTGTACTTGGCCACCAGCCTGTCCCAGTTCTTCGGTAGCTCTATCTTCTGGATTTCCTTCCTGCCGGGGGTAGCCCCGCCGCCGACAATGTGGGCGATAAAGGCGCCCGGTCCCCCGCCGACAATCACCCGAATAACCCTGGGGTCTCTTATCAACGGCACCATGTCCGCTTCTTTACCCGGCATCGGGCCGGGCGGCGTTCCCGGAGGCCTGGGACCACCCATCCCCGCCGCCATCACCCGGGACATGGGGATGACTTTATTTTCCGCAATGTATTTTTTGATTTTTTCCTTGGTATAACCTTCCCTGGCCAGGTTTTTAGCGTGGGTGGGAGTGAAAACCAGCGTATAGCGCATACCACGGAGTATGTTATCCACCACAGAACGCAGTATGCCCTGAGCATCGGCGCCATAAGGCCAGTGCTGGATGTAAGTCTGCGGGAAGGCAAGTGATATCGTGCTGTCCTCTTTTTTGTAGCCGTATTCGACATGCAGCGGCTCCCAGGGACTATCCTCTTCGTTCTCGGCAATGACCATGCTGTATTTCATCGGGTTGCCCATGACGCCCATGTCCTCGATACCTTTACGCACGCCGCCGATGTTCTTTATTATCAGTCCCATGGCACGCCCGATGGCGGCGTTGGCGATATTACCCGGGCTGAAAGCCCCGGAGCCGTTGTTGATATTTATCTGGTTGCGTATGGGGCCGTTGATAATCCAGAACGGCGCCCACGAGCCCGTACTGAAGCCGAAGGTTGTATAGCCCATGAAACCCGGCTCGGACTCCAGCAGGTCAATGGTCGCGGCAATTAAGACCGGCAGATAGGTCGGCAGGGCACCAGCCATGACGGCATTGATGGCAATTTTCTCAACGGTCGCCTTGCCCAGGCGGGACTGCAATTTACCCAGTAAACGGTCGGGCGGCAGGTCGGTGCCGGTGAGCATTTCTGCAACGGCCTCTTCGGTGGGGGGGATAATGGGGAGGCCGTCGGTCCAGCCCCTCTGGTAGAAAAAGCGGTTGATTTCTTCCAGACTGCCCTTGAAGATAATCCGGGCGGGTTTTTCCGCTTCCTCAGGTTCAGGGGACTTCTCTTCAGCGGTAAGCGGCTTTGTCAGCGCGGCGATAATCGCATCCAGAGCGCCGTCAACCCCGGCTTCGATATCCTCCATGATGCTGGCTTCACACGGTACGGCGGTCGGCACGACCCTTAATACCGGCATCCCCCTGCCCCGGGAGGCCGACTCGGCGTCATTGGCGAAACCTTTGTTCACCATAACAGCAATCGGCTTTTTCCTGTCCTCAATGGATACGGCATCGTACACAAGGTACTTGGTACATGCCCCTCAGTCGCCATAGGCGGCGATAACCGCATCCACCTCCTTGAGCCAGTCTTCAAATTGCCCTTTGACATCCTGCTCGATTATCGCTTCGTTCGCCCTCATATTAAAAAACGAGGTAAACGTAGTCGTGGGGTATCTTTTTTTTAATCTATCCTCGACCACTTTCAGGGTCGGCTCGGCGGCACGTTTACCGTTACGGTATAAGCCGATTTTTTTACCCGCCAGAGCAGTTACCCTGGTATTAATCCCCCTCGAAGGTATGGGGTCGGCTTCAGCCCAGGGACCGAGTACTTCATACGTATTACCTGCCACGGGAAACTCTCCTTTCTTGACCTTATTGAAAATAGATACGAATTCTCGATATGGTTTCCGCTGAGTTTAACACCATTTTTTACGGTCTGTCAAACGTCCCAACAGGCTGGAATTTTGCATCTGATTGCCGACAGACATGATGGCTTTTTTATCCTGATATTCGCTTTTGAAAAACTTCTACGTTGTTATAGAATCGCATTTTTTGATTTATTAATATTCTGTGACTACCCTGAAAGAGAAATTGACATACATTAAAATACATGCTAAACTCTGCCAAATCGTATTTTTTTAAGAGTTAACCCCCGGAGGACTCATCTAAATAGCACCATAAAGACGATGACGAACAGCTCTCACACCAGCTTTAGATGCCTGAGCCAGAAAACGAACGGTTACTTTAAATACATGCTTGCGGTATCTTAAGTTTGAAGCACGAATCAGGAACGTTAACTGATAAAAATTCTATACTTCATATGTGCCTGTTTTGGCGAGCTTAACATCAGTTAGGGGAGAGCAAACATGACGACTTATATTATACGACGGTTAATAATCGGTGTAATCATTCTCCTGCTCGTTACCATGATGGTATTCCTGTTCGTACGGCTTTTACCCGGAGACCCCCTGATGGTATTTATGGGCAACTTAAGAGGGAGCGGACAGATAAACACCATGGGACCGGAAGAGCATGATAGATTAATGCATGAATATGGCTTGGACAAGCCTATATATGAACAGTATATCAAGTGGTTAGGCGATGTTTTCCAAGGCCACTTGGGTAAATCCGTCGGGATTGGGCAGGATGTCGGAACGCTTATTGCGGAACGCCTACCACGGACAGCTTATATCGGCCTTATTCTCTTTGTCATAACTACGTTTGGGGGTATTTTCGCCGGTATTTACTGCGCCTTAAGGCGGGGTAGCTGGATAGATAATACCATTACCACAATCGCCAACATAGGAATGACGGTGCCAACTTTCTGGTTTGGTATTCTTTTAATTTATCTCTTTGGTTATAAGCTGGGGTGGCTCCCTCTCTTCGGATGGGTTAACCCGTTCGAGGACTTCTGGGGCAATATCAGACATATAATATTACCGGTTGCATCGGTAGCATTAGGTGGTATAGCGGGTATGGCCCGCCTGGTGCGGTCCTGCATGCTTGAGGTCATGCGGGCGGACTACGTACGCACCGCCTGGGCTAAAGGCTTACGCGAGAGGGTAATCGTCATCAGGCACCAGATAAAAAATGCCATGATCCCGGTGGTTACCGTCCTCGGCGGCACTGTAGGCGCCATCCTGGGCGGTTCGGTGTTTATCGAGACGGTATTCAGTATTCCCGGCATGGGCAGATTAATGACCACAGCAATTTTCGATTATGACTACCAGATTGTTCAGGCAACGGCCCTGATTTTCGGCGGTATCGTCATATTTTCCAATTTAATAGTAGATATTGCCTGGGGCTGGCTGGATCCCAGGATCAGATACGGATGAGGAGGCCAGTATGGCGGATAAAGCAACAGTCACACCCCCGAGCCCTGACGCTATTGGCGTAACGGCCGCGCCCCCGCGCCGCAGCGAATGGCGAAGGTTCGCCAGAGTATACTTCGGGCGTAGACTCTACTTGATAGGTTTTGTCATTGTGGTAATCATTATTCTTACCGCTATTTTTGCGCCGCTATTAGCACCCTATGACCCAATACAAAATGATTTACGTGGAAAGTTGCAAGGGCCTTCCGGGGAACATTGGCTCGGTACCGACCAGCTCGGCAGAGATATACTTAGCCGTATTATTTACGGGACGCGGATTTCTCTGGAAATAGGTTTTGCCGCGGTCTTTTCTTCAGCCATAATAGGCGCACTGATGGGACTGGCGGCAGCGCACTTCGGCGGCTGGGTCTTTACGCTTATCATGAGGGTGACCGATGCGCTGATGGCTTTACCCGGTATTATCCTGGTGCTGCTTATCGCCGGTCTGGGCGGAAGGGGCATCCCGGTTGTAATTTTTGCGCTTGGCTTCGGCGGTGTCGCCGGTATGTGCCGTATGATGTGCGGCCAGGCGTTAAGCGTCAAACAGAATGATTATGTCCTGGCAGGGCGGGCTATCGGCATGAGCAACTGGCGTATCATGCTGACACAGATTTTTCCCAACGCCTTCCCTCCTTTAATCGTAGGGCTAACGATGGCCATAGGCGGCGTCGTCCTGGGTGAAGCGGGTTTGAGTTTCCTGGGTATCGGTGTCCCGGCTCCTAATCCTTCATGGGGAGGCATGGTAATGGACGGGCAGAGATACCTGCTAGATAATGCGCTGCTTTCTCTTGCCCCCGGTGTAGCCATCATGCTGCTGGTATTCGGTTTTAACATGGTCGGCGATGGCGTCAGAGACGCTATCGACCCGAAGCTAAGGGGCGTGCTTTAAGGAATATTACCCTACTAAGACAGAGGATGGGAATATGACAAGCATATTGGATGTAGAAAACCTTAAGACATACTTTAAAACGGAATATGGCCTGGTCAAAGCTGTGGACGGCGTGTCATTCCATATTAATCAGGGTGAAATCATCGGCCTGGTGGGAGAAAGCGGCTGCGGCAAATCCGTAAGTATCCTTTCCGTGATGCAGTTAATTCAGAAACCGGGTGAAATAGTTGATGGCAAAATCATTTTCGATGGCCAGGACTTGCGGAAATACAGGTCTAACGGCCCGGAAATGAGAGCCATCCGCGGCAGTAAAATGACCATGATTTTCCAGGAGCCCATGACCTCGCTAAATCCTGTATTGACAATTTGCCGCCAGGTTACGGAGTCACTGGAATTACACCTCGATATGGACAGGCAAGCGGCCCGGGAGAGGGCCATCGAGCTGCTCAAGATGGTGGGCGTCCCCGATGCCGCGAGCCGGGTAGATGACTATCCTCACCAGTTCAGCGGCGGCATGCGGCAGAGGGTGATGATTGCCATGGCATTATCATGCAACCCCATGATTATCTTTGCCGATGAGCCGACTACCGCCGTGGATGTGACCACACAGGCACAGTTATTAGAGCTCATGAAGGATTTGGTCACACGTCTCAATACCTCTCTGGTAATTGTGACCCATAACCTGGGCGTGGTTGCCCGCTATGCCCAGAGAATTTACGTGATGTATGCCGGACGTATTATCGAGTCCGGGCTGTCGGAAGATATCTTCGGTCATCCGCATCATCCTTATACCATCGGACTACTGCACAGCGTACCCAGGCTGGGTGAGAAACACGGTAGTAGAAAACTAATACCGATTGATGGTATGCCGCCTGACCTTATCAATATGCCTCCAACCTGCGCCTTTCTCCCCAGGTGTACCTATAAAGTCGAAAGATGCCAGAAGGAACCCTGGCCGGCGCTCCGGGCCGTGGGTGACCAGCATTATATATCATGCTACGTTGATATACGGGAGAAGTAATGGAAGCAAAACAGAATAACTTAATGGTGGAAGTAAAGAATCTTAAAATGTATTTTCCTATCACCAGAGGGCTTTTACGACGCCACGTTGCTGATGTGAAAGCCGTGGACGATATCAGTTTCGAGATAAAGAAACATGAGACTCTCGGTCTGGTTGGAGAAAGCGGGTGCGGCAAAACCACCACCGGCCGCTGCATCCTTCGCCTGTATAATCCCACATCCGGGAACATCTTTTTTGCCGGGAACGATATCTCTACGATACCGGAGCGCAAAGTCAAACCACTGCGTGCACAGATGGGTGCGATTTTTCAAGACCCGTTTGGCTCTCTCAACCCCCGGCAGACTGCCGGCAGTATTGTGGGAGACCCTTTAAAAGTGCATAACATGGCTACCGGAAGTGAACTTGAAAACAGGGTGACGGAGCTTTTCCGTATCGTCGGGCTTGACCCCAGCATGAGGGACCGCGTTCCCCACGAGTTCAGCGGCGGTCAGCGGCAGCGTATCGGCGTAGCGCGCGCCCTGGCCTGCAGTCCGTCACTGGTTATCTGTGATGAACCCATTTCAGCTCTGGATGTATCCATCCAGGCTCAGATAATCAACCTGCTTGAAGAACTGCAGGAGAGGCTGGGCCTGACCTATCTCTTTATCGCCCACGACCTTGCCGTGGTGCAGCACATCAGCGACCGCGTGGCCGTGATGTACCTGGGGCGTATTATGGAATTAACCACTTCGGAAGAGCTTTACGAAAATCCCCTGCACCCGTACACCAGAGCTTTACTTTCGGCGATACCCATACCCGACCCCATTGCGGAAAAGACCCGCATGCGTATTGTTTTGAAGGGGGAGGTGCCCAGCCCCGTCAACCCTCCCCCGGGGTGCCATTTCCACCCGCGCTGCTCCATGGCTATTGCGGATTGCAGCGCGGCCAGGCCGCCTCTCCGCGATATAGGAAACGGGCACTTCGTAGCCTGCATCAGGGTTTAACGTTAATCAATCGAACCATCGGATACTGTCCTTTTTGTTTCTACCCTGGAATGGTGTCGAGAAATAGGCCAAAAAAATTAAAACGAGGAGGTCGCCATGAAAGCAGCAATCTGTTATGAAGCTGGTAAACCACTGGTTATAGAAGAGGTAGACCTGGACAAGCCGGAGAAAGGGGAGGTAAAAGTCCGCGTCGGTGCGGTGGCCGTCTGTCACAGCGACCTTCACGCCGTAAAGGGAGAGCTCCCTGGCAAGCTGCCCGGCATCGCCGGACACGAAGTGGCCGGCTACGTCGAAGAGATAGGAGAAGGCGTCACACAGGTAGCCGTCGGCGACCACGTTGTGGCGTCGGCCGTGAGCGCCGGCTGCGGGCACTGCTACTACTGCAACGTCGGGCTCCGCCATATGTGCACGGGCATAGATATGAGAGCCATGATGGCCAAGGGCGGGCATCACATCAACAAGAAAGGGGTGCGCCTGGTGACGATGTCCGGACCGGTCGGAGGATTTGCCGAGTACACCGTGGTCTCTCAATACAACTTGGCTAAAATACCCAACGATTTACCGATGGACCGCGCCTGCCTCCTGGCCTGCGGCGTTATAACCGGTTTCGGGGCGGTGCATAACCGCGCCCAGGTGAAACCAATGAGCAGCGTTGTAGATATAGGAGTCGGGGGCGTGGGCATGAATATTATCCAGGCGGCGGTACACGCCGGAGCCTATCCTATTATCGCCGTGGATATCCGCGATGATAAGCTGGAGATGTCCAGGAAGTTCGGGGCAACACATACCGTCAACACCGCCAAAGAAAAAGACCCCATCGATGCCGTGCGGAAAATGACCAATGGTAGAGGGGCTGATTACGGATTCCTGACGGTGGGAAGCATGGAAGCCCTGCGCACCGGTTTTAACATGCTGGGCCGGCGGGGAATGATGGTGGTCATCGGCATCGCCATGGGCAAACTGGATGCCTTCACAGCCGGGGAATTCATCGGCAGTGAGAAAATCCTCACCGGTTCCATGATGGGCTCGACCCGACTTGACATCGATGTCGCCCGCTATGCCGAGCTTTACAAGGCGGGGCAACTGAAACTGGACGAACTTATCGCCGGCCATTTCCCGCTGGAGAAGATTAACGACGCGATTAAATCTCTCGAGGGCGGGGCGGTACTGCGCAATATTATCATGTTCTAGGATACCCGGTATTTCATCCGAATCCCAAAACAATACGGGCCGCGATAACCGCGGCCCGTATTACATTTTTCAGCCGTTAATTATCCGGCTACTATTTTTCCAACCAGGCGAAAGTATACGCATAGAACTCTTTATACTGTCCGACAGTATCGCCTTTGAGGACAGGAGATTTCGAGGTGAGACCAGGCGTATAGTAAATGAAGCTCCACATGCAGTAATCATCAGTCATCTTCTTGGAGATTTGCTGGATTATCGCTGTCCTCTTGGCAGGATCGGTCTCTGAGTTTGACTGCGCAAACAGCTCGGAGAGTTCAGTGGGCTGGTCACAGCTGAGCCAGGTGGTACGAGTCCATATGGCATCCTTCTTAACGGCATTGAGCGGGCCGTTCCCAAGGGTGCTGGCCGGGTCAACCGCGGAGCCCGGGAAACCGTAGGACCACACATACCCTTCCCAACCTTCACCGCCCTGGATCATATTTACAAATTTGATATAACCGACTTTCTCAAGCTTAAGGTCGATGCCGGATTTCTTGAGCTGGCCCTGCAACGCTAGGGGTAGGTCGTCAGGCATCATATCCACCTGATACGCCTTAATCTGAAGGCCATTAGGATAACCAGCTTCAGCAAGGAGCTTCTTGGCCATGGCTACATCATGCGGATAGCCAACGGTTTTAGGATCCATGTATGGCGGAAGACAGAATTCCTGGTTGGTGGCTACGCCGTAGCCGTAGGTAAGCCCATCGACCAGCTCCTGCTTATCAATAGCATACTCGACCGCGCGGCGGACCCTGATATCGGCAAGGGGAGAGCTCGGAGTTGCACTGGAAGGCAATATGCACATGTTCATAACCATATCGGTGGTTTTCGTGATTTCAAATCCATCTCTAATGAGGCCCGCGGCATCCTTTGCCATGACGCCGAGCGTGTGCAGTTCTCCGGCTTTATATGACAGGAGGGCAACCTCCGTTTGGGGAATAATGTGCCAGTCAATGCCGTTAAGGTAAGGCTTGCCTCTCCAGTAGTTATCATTGCGGTCATAGACAAGTTTCTGGTCGCGAGAGTACTGTTTAAGGATGAAGGGGCCGGTGCCGACCACGTGGGTCATTTTGTATTCGGGGGTGTTGTTTTTGAGAAAGGTCGGGGAGAACATCATGACACTCCAGAAGCTGGCAAGACTCTTTACCGCCACCCAGTCCCATTTGCCATCTACAAAATCTACTCTGATGGTATATGGATCGACGATGACGCACTCTTTGACTTTCCTCATGTTAGGCCACATCTTGCTGTTGATGCCGTTATCGATGTTATACTTGGCGGCCTCGGCATTGAAGGGCGTACCGTCGGTGAAGCTGATGCCCTTGCGCAGCTTCAGGGTGAGCGATGAGTGATCCGCAGCTGGAATGATTTCTTCTGCCAGCCAGGGCTGTAAGTTTTGGTCTTTATCGAGCCTGACCAGGGGCTCGACAACCGGGAAGGAGTATCCAGCGTCACTGGGCCCAGCGGTGCCGGTGGGGTCTCCGATATTGTTAATATTGAGCCCTGCCTGCAACTGGAGACGCCCGCCATCTTTACCGCCCGCCGGTTTGGCGAGGGCCCCTAGACCAGCCGTCGGCGCAGGGGTCGGCGCAGGTGCAGGTGCAGGTGCCGGGGCAGGGGCTGGAGCAGGTGCCGGAGCTGGTGCTGGTGCCGGAGCCGGTGCTGGTGCCGGGGCCGGCGCAGGTGCCGGAGCCTCTTCCTTGGCACAGCTAACAAGAGCCATTACGGCTATTAATATAATTGAGAGAGTAAGTAGTATAAACTTCTTCACTGTGTTATCATGCCTCCTTTAATATAGTCTGAATACTCCATTTAGACTCCTTACCCAATCACATATCACCCCCTTTACCTGAACAACCTGTAAAAACCGATAAAAAGTAAAATTGGCCGTCATTTAAAAACTCCTATTATCCCCCTTTTTCGTGTAGTTGTTCAGTCCCTTTAAAAAATCCTTAGTTGCCAAAAATATACATCTCTGTTTCAATCTTGTCAAGTCAGTTGGACGATAAATGTACCTCTTCCTAGTATGCGGCCCCACTTATTTTATTTTCCCCGTTCAGCCCATAATGTTACCGTGTTATCAGTAGAAGCTCGTCGGCATTTGTAATCTTTTGCCTGCGAACCGACAAATTGTCATCCGCCAGTCATGGGTACCAGTAACGCGATACGGTCACCCTTATGAAGCTGGAAGTCCATGCCGTCGAAGTAGAAACGTCCGTTGAGATTGAACTTATATTGCTCCACCAGGCGGTCTTCCCCGGTACGAATCACCGGCCCCTCCAGCGATGGGACTTTTTTTCTGAGTGCGGCTATGACTTCCGCCATGCTGGCGCCATCCTTCAACTCAACCTCAACCTCCCGCAGCTCCGTTATCTCGCGCGGGAGGCCATACATCGGTATTATACATTTAAACATAGTGCAATTTCCTCATTTTTGTTCAAACTGCTATCGAGGCCCTCCAGGACCTCCAGGCCCCATTCTGGGCATTTTATCCGGCGGCCAGAGATCCGCGGCAATATCATCCAGTCCGAGTTCCAGCAGTTTATTTCTGCTCGGCTTGGTCGTTATCCGGTCCCAATCGAGGGCACCAAGGTGCCACCATGCTTCTGCCTCGAGGTCAGATGTAACGCCGGCGAGGGGACCCTCCGTCAAGGGCGGCCGGCCGATGATTCTGCCATGTATGAAGTGTTGCAGAGGATTAAGGCCTTCACGAAGATTGAAAAGGTGTCTCATAACTCCAATCCTCTCGCCGCACTGGAGCAATTCCTCCATGGAACGGTCCAGACCGGTCACAGCCTTCATCATTCTTTGAGTATACGGACCGCGGGCAGACCGCCACTGGAATAATATCATACAGGTGCCCATGGCATTATTGAGGTGAGTGATAAAACTGTTTTTACCAAAAGCCTGGGTATGGCGGCCCGGGGTGGAATTCATCCAGTACATGGCCGCCGAGGGCATGCCGGCGAATTGATGTCCCAATACCCTGGGGTCGTGCATGCCCAGCTCCTGGCCGCCGGCGTGTACCGCATACTGCTCGGAGCCTTTGCCGATTCTCTGGGCGGCCCTCATGACACCATCAGCCAGAACATCGCCGAAGCCCTCACGCTTTACCAGCTTTTCCGTCATGGCGACGAGCGCCCGGGGATTGCCCCAGTTCAGCTCAATGCCGCCTGTATCCTTCTTGGTAATAATGCCATTCTCATAGCATTCCATGGCAAAGGCGATGATAGAACCGGCGGAGATAGTATCCATCCCGTAGGCGTTGCAGAGGTGACTCGCCATATTGATGGACTCTACATTAGTGTTAGCGCAGTTTACTCCGAGGGCGCCGATGGTCTCATACTCCAGCCGGTGAGTGCCGGCCGGGTACGGGTATTCTATACCCTTTTTCAAACTGCCTTTACAGGCAGCCGGACAACCCCAGCACCCGATTCTCTTATCAAGGTTGGATATGACCATATCCTTGTTGAGACCGGAGACATCAGGCGTATCGATAACCCCAACGCCGCCCCAGTTTTTCACCGGCGAATCGCCACTGAGGGCGGACGTATCACCATGCCCACCCGTGCCGTACTGGTGAAAGTGCTTAATGAATTCCTTTAAATCCTCGATGTGTTCCTGTCTCAGCCGGTTGGCCGTCTCCGAATTAGCGATGGGTACTTTTTTTACTCCTTTAGCAACCACAGCCTTGAGTTTTTTGGAACCCATCACAGCCCCCAGGCCGGCGCGTGCGGCGGCGTCTCCCTTATGAGTGATAATACTGGCAACAAGCGAGAGCTTCTCCCCGGCCGGGCCGATGCAAATTACCCGTGAGGTATTCCCGTGTTCAGCCCGCAGCGTATCCTCGGTCTCATAGGTGTTTTTACCCCAGAGGTGAGAGGCATCTTTTAATTCGGCTTTGCCATTATCAACGAGCAGGTAAACCGGCTTTTCGGAAATACCGGTGAAGAACACTCCGTCATAGCCGGCAAACTTGAGATGAGGACCAAAGTGACCTCCAGAATTGGCATCTCCCCACCCGCCGGTAAGCGGTGACTTGGCAACCGCCTGGTAACGGGCACCTCCGATGGCAGGAGTACCGGTGAGCGGGCCGGTAATGATGCCAAGTATATTTTCCGGACCAAGCGGGTCCACCTCGGCCTTCTGGCGGTCGTAAAGAATTCTCGACCCGATGCCGTAACCCCCGATATAGTTCCGATAGAGGCTTTCATCAGGCGTTTCATCTTTGATTTTCCCTGTGGAGAGGTCTACCCACAGGAGTTTTCCCATATAGCCACCAATCATTTTACATTCCCTTCAAACACAAATATTTTCTCAATTGCACATTGTACCATCAGCCCAGTGTCAGGTCAATGTCATCACGAAGAATTGAAATAAAGAAGAGGGGCTGGTGCCCCTCTTAAATATCCTTAACGAATGCTGAAAAATACTAAGCTACCAGCTCGGGTGAGCTCAGCGTCTGATACATCTTATAGTACAGTCCCTGCCTGGCCATGAGTTCCTTATGGGAACCTTCCTCGGCGATTCTTCCCTGTTCGAGGACGATGATGCGGTCGGCGCCGGTTACCGTAGAAAGCCGGTGAGCTATGGTAAGGCAGGTGCGCCCCCTGGTCACCTTGCGCAGCGCCCTCTGCATGATGCGCTCCGTATTCGTATCAACGCTGGAGGTGGCTTCATCGAGTATCAGTATACGCGGGTCGGCCAGTATGGCCCGTGCCATGCATATAAGCTGGCGCTGGCCGGCGCTGAGATTGACACCCCTCTGCCCTACCGCGGTATCGTAGCCCTTTTCCAGTCGGCTGATGAAATTATGCGCGCCGACCATTTTAGAAACTTCGATGACCTTCTCGCGGCTGGCATCCAGTTTCCCATACCGTATATTCTCCTCGATACTGCCGGAAAAGAGGATGGGGTCCTGGGGCACAATGCCAATCTGCTTCCGCAACGACTGCTGGGTCACGGAACGCACGTCATAGCCGTCCACGGTCACCGCGCCCTTTTCCACCTCGTAGAAACGCGCAGAGAGACTTACCAGACTGCTTTTCCCCGACCCCGTCTGCCCCGCTATGGCCACCGTCTCCCCGGGCCTGACGGTCAGTTTAATATCGTGGAGAACGTCTTTATCAGGCTCATAGCCGAAGCTCACGTGCTGGAAGTTAATCTCACCCTTTACCGGTGGCAACTCGATGGCACCGGGCCTGTCCTGAATATCCGGCGTAACATCAAGCAACTCGAAAATACGCGTCCCGGAAGCCATCGCCCGCTGGAGCTCCGTATACTGCATGGAAAGCTCCAGAACGGGGTCGAAGAAACGCTGGACGTAAAGTAAAAAGCTCATGAGAACGCCGATACTCATGGCGCTATCCAGCACCTGAAAGCCTCCCACGATGATGACAATAGCGAAGGAGACACCGGTGATGATATTTACCATGGGCATCATGAGAGCCTCCCACTTCACGGCGGTAACATTGGCGTCAAGGTGAGCCTTATTCACCTCGTCAAACTGCTCCATGTTTTCCTCTTCGCGTGAAAGGCTCTGTATAACCCGAACCCCGGACATGTCCTCCTGAAGCTGGGAGTTGACCGTGGCGATAGCCCGCCGTACCTGGATAAACGCCTTACGGGCGAACTTCTGCCAGACAACTACCATAATGACCATGAAGGGTATGACAGCCAGCGTGTATAAAGCCAGCCGCCAGTTCATCATTATCATGATAACCGCGATACCCACCAGCGTCAGTAAACTGGTGAGAAGAGTTAAAATACCCTGGGTGACAAGCTCCTGTATCTGTGACACGTCGTTCTGCACCCGGGACATGAGCTTGCCAACCTGATTGCGGTCGAAGAAACCCAATGAAAGCCGCTGAAGGTGGTCGAACATCTCGGTACGCATCCTGAAGATAATGGACTGTCCGGCATACGCCAGGTACATATTTTGCAGATACTGCCCGCCCCAGTTTGACAGTGAAAATGCCACGTATATAATGACGATGATGCCGAGCCCGCTGAGGTCTTTACCGATAATACGGTCCGTAGCGTTGCCCACCAGGTAGGGTGCAGCCATGGTAGCCAGCGTGCTAATTATCATACCGCTCGCCCCGAGGCTAATCCATCCTTTAACGGGCGCCAGATACCTGGGCAGCCGTGATATCACCCGGCTGTCGTATACCTTGCCCAGGACATCGTCAGAATCGAAACGGCCACCCTGTTGGTGCTGGTGGAAGCCGCCCCCGCCTCCATGAAACATATTTAATCCTTTGCCCTGCTTTCTTCAGACTCCTGATTTATCATGAGCTGCGATTCGTATATATCTTTATAAAACCCGCCCCTGGCAATCAACTCCCTATGCGTGCCCTTCTCCACCAGTTCCCCGTCCTGAAGCATAAGAATAAGGTCGGCATTCTGTATAATGGGCAGACGGTGAGTAATAATGAATGTAGTCCTCCCCTTGATGAGCTTGTCCAGGGCCTGACGGATAAGCTTCTCCGTTTCCGCGTCCACGCTGGCCGTGGAGTCGTCCAGAATAAGGATACTGGGGTTCACGAGCAGGGTGCGGGCGATGGATAACCGCTGTTTTTCCCCGCCCGAAAGAGTATCACCGCGCTCCCCCACCCAGGTATCATAGCCTTCGGGCAGGGCTTTGATAAAATCATGAAGGTTGGCCGCTCTGGCCACCTCGATTATCTGCTCCGTGCCGGCGTCTATGGCGCCATAGGCGATATTCTCACGGATGGTAGCGGAGAATAGAAAGACATCCTGCTGCGCAGTGACGACGTTTTTACGCAGCGACGACAGGGTAACATCACGGATATCAATGCCGTCCACCGTGATTTTGCCTTCGGTAACATCGTAGAACCTGGCGAGCAGGTTGGCCACGGTGCTCTTGCCGCTGCCCGAGCGCCCCAGCAGGGCTACCAGCTGGCCCGGCTGCACCTCGAAGCTGACATTCTTTAAAGCTGACCCCATATTACTATAGCCGAAACTGACGTTCTGAAAAGAGACCTGGCCTTTAAGTCTGCCCAGTTCGATAGCGTTCGGTTTCTCTTTGACCTCAGATTCGGTATCCAGTATTTCCAGAATACGCTGGCCGGCGGATATAGTCCGCGAGTAAAGGTTGACCATCATCCCCAGCCGGCGTATGGGCATCACCAGCATGCCTATGTAAAGGATAAACTGGGTAACCTGGCCCACCGTCATGGTACCGGCCACTACCTCGTGCCCGCCGTACCAGAGGATGATAGCCGTCGGAATGCCGAAAAGGAGCATCATGGTCGGCGAGTTGATAGCCATCAGGCGGGCGGCCTGGACCTGTTCATCGTAAAGACTGGTTGCCTGAGCTGAGAACTGCCGGTTGTTTTCTTTCTCATGAGAGAAAGCCTTGACCACGCTGATGCCTGCCAGACTCTCTTCCAGCGTGGTGCCCATGAAACCCATCACGGCCTGTACTTTAAGCCAGATAGGCCGGATACGTCTGCCGAAATTGATAGCGAGCCAGGCCACCGGAAGAACAAAAACGAGTGTGAATAGCGCCAGTCTCCAGTCCATGGTAAGCAGCATATAAGCCACGGCGACAATCATGAGCAGCACCTGAGCCATGCCGAGCAGACCCATAGCGAAGAACATACGTATGACCTCGATATCGACCGTAGCCCGGGACATAAGCTGCCCGGTCTGGCTCCGGTCATGGAAAGCGAAGCTCAACCTCTGTATCCGTTCGTAGAGGGCATTCCTCATGATATAGGTCGTTTTCTGGGCAACGACTTCATTGAAGAAGCGCTGCCCGTAACCGGCCAGGCCCCTTAAGGCGCCGGCGGCAATGATAACCACCGCTGCGATAATGACAAGGCTGCGCGCGCCCTTACCAAGTACGGTATCGATACCATCACCGAGCAAACGGGGGATAGCTATCGCGAAGACAGTGGCGATAATCAGGCACACTAAGGCGAGGACCAGCATGTACCAGTACCCTCGCACAAATGTCAGCAATCTCAATACTATTTTCATGAAAAGCTACCTGACATGGGGAATTTAATCCGATATAACGTGATATATTATACTACGATTCCGGTACTTTCGTAAAGTGCAAAATGAAATAATAAATAATAATGCTTTCGCTATAATCTCAATATCTCAAAATAGGTATAAATACCTAATACTAAAGGGCATAAATAAGTACCAATACGGAATTCATAGCGGATATCCTGATGTAAGATTCTATTTGACTATGGAGAGGAATCTCTTTAACTTAGCCCCAAGATTTGTGGAGTTATCATAAAAGGGAGGATTATTTCCCCCTTTTTTCTTTGAAATAGCTATGTACCATCGCATGTACTATAATTAATATTAGATAACCAGAATAAGTTAATCGTTAGTGTACAATCCAGCAGGGGGAGGTCTTATGGTAACAGAAACAAAAAAAGATACATTCATCGAAGAAATCAGCGCTCTCCCCGGCGGCGAGGGTATCAAGTTATGCATCCAGTGCGGTACCTGCACCGCCTCCTGTCCTAATGCCGATTTAATGGAGCATACACCGTCGGAGCTCATAGCGATGGCGCGGGCGGGTATGCGCGAGGAGGTCTTATCCAGCAATGCCATGTGGTATTGCCTGTCCTGCTACATGTGCACGGTGCGTTGCCCGAGAGGGATAAAGCAGACCGGCCTGATGCATGCCTTTGAGTCCCTGTCAATCAAGGCAGGCCTGGTGCACACCAAAACACTCACCCCGACCATGTACCGGCTTTTCAACCACTATTGCAGCCTGGGTTCTCTCCCGGAACTATGGTTTATGATGCGCTTTTACCTGCAGACCAATCCCTTCCACTCCTTGCGGATGATTCCGGTAGCCTTCAATCTACTCAAGCGAGGTCGCCTATCTATGAAGTCGAGAAAACTTACCCCGGCGGGAAATAATCAGCTTCGAGCTATCCTTGCTAAGGCTGAATCTCTGGGAGGTGCCAAGTGAAATATTATACCTATTTCCCCGGCTGTTCCTGTTCCTCCGAAGGCGGTTCCAGGGCATACGACTGGTCAATCCAGGCAGTGAGCAAGGTCCTGGATATCGAACTCAGGGAGCTGGATGACTGGAACTGCTGCGGCTCGACGCCATCCGGTTCGGTCGACGAACTCGGCGCCTTTTGCCTGGCGTCACGCGACCTTGCCCTTGCCGAAAAGAGCGGACTTGATATGGTGACACCATGCAGCGCCTGCTACGTTATTTTTAACCGCACCAGCACCTACCTCAAAGCGTATCCCACGCTTAAAGCTAAAGTAGACGAGGCTCTGGCGGCCGGTGGCTTGAAATTCCAGCACGCGGTCAGAGTCAGGCACATGCTGGATATTATAACCACTGACATCGGCTACGATGCCATTAAGGCCAAGGTAAAGAAACCCCTGAACGGGTTAAAGGTAGCGCCCTACTACGGCTGCCAGGTGGTGCGCCCCGGGTTTGGCTTCGACCACCCCGAGGCCCCCCAGTCCCTGGATAAACTGATATCCAGCCTGGGCGGGGAGCCTACCCCCTTCCCGCTGAAGACTCGCTGCTGCGGGGGCTCCCTGATTATTTCCGAAGAAGCCCTGGCGCTGGACCTGACTCGCAAGCTTCTCGAGTCTGCTTCAAGCAATGGTGCCGAGTGCCTGGTTACGGTCTGTCCGTTGTGCCAGACGAACCTGGACGCCTACCAAAGCCGGGTTAACCGGAAATTTAAGACAAATTATAAACTGCCCGTTTTGTTCTTTACCCAGCTGATGGGAATCGCCTTCGGGCTTGATGGCAAGACCCTGGGGATAAATAAAAACATCGTCTCATCGAATGAGGTGATGGACCATATCTACAATCCTATCAACTACGCGACCACTCACCAGGTAGTCAGCTAGATGGTCTGGATAAAATATAATTAAGGAGCGGAATATGGAGTGTAAAATTGGTGTCTATGTCTGCCACTGCGGCGCCAATATTGCCGGCATCGTAGACGTGGCGCAGGTCACCGAATACGCTAAAGGCCTTCCGTATGTAGTCGTGGCACGCAACTACAAGTTCATGTGCTCGGACCCGGGCCAGGACATCATCAAGAACGACATCAAGGAGATGGGACTCAACCGGGTAGTGGTGGCCTCCTGTTCACCCCGACTTCACGAGGCTACCTTCCGGCGAGTTGTAGCCACTGCCGGCCTGAACCCCTATCTCTTCGATATGGCGAACATCCGTGAGCAGTGCGCCTGGGTACACACTGACAAAGAGAAAGCCACCGAAAAGGCGAAAGCACTGGTCAGCGCCGCGGTAAGGCGGGTCTTCTATCAGGAGCCGCTGGAAACGAAGGAGGTGGCCGTAAATCCGTGCACCCTGGTCGTGGGGGCGGGTATCGCCGGGATACAGGCCGCTTTAGAGATAGCCGATGCCGGCCGCAAGGTCTACCTGGTGGAGCGGGAGCCCTCGATAGGCGGCAACATGGCTCGGCTGGATAAGACCTTTCCCACTTTAGACTGTTCCGCCTGAATACTCACCCCGAAAATGGCCTCGGTGAGGTCACACAAAAACATCGAACTGATGACATACAGTGAAGTTACGGGTGTATCCGGTTTCGTGGGCAATTTCAAGGCTACGATAAAGCAGAAACCGCGCTATGTAGATGCCAGCAAATGCACCGGCTGCGGCACCTGCCAGGAAAAATGCCCCATGAAGGCGAATAACGAATTCGATGTCGGGCTCGGCAAGAGAAAAGCAATCTACATACCCTTCCCGCAGGCAGTGCCCAACGTACCCGTTATCGACCCGGCGTCTTGCACCTTCTTCCTCAAGGGTAAGTGCCGCGCCTGCGAGAAATTCTGCGAAGCGAAGGCAATCGACTACGAACAAAAAGAAAAAACGGTCGAGGTGGATGTCGGCAACATCATCGTCACCACCGGTTTTGATTCCTTCGACCCGTCCGTGATGGTGCAGTTCGGCTACGGACAATACGATAACGTCTTCACCGGCATCCAGTTCGAGAGGATGAGCAATGCCTCCGGACCAACGGACGGCAAAATAATGCTTAAAGACGGCACGCCGCCGAAAAGCGTGGCCATACTTCACTGCATAGGCAGTCGCGATACCAACTATCACCGGTACTGCTCGCGGGTCTGCTGCATGTACTCGTTGAAATTCGCCCACCTGCTGCGAGAGAAAGTGCCCGAGGCGACCGTCTACCAGCTGTATATCGATATGCGCTGCGCCGGCTCGGGCTATGAAGAGTTTTACGAACGTCTCCAGGAGGAGGGGGTCAACTTCGTACGCGGGAAGGCCGGCGAAATTACCAATATCGCCGAAAAGGCTGAGGAACAGGGTAAATTGGTGGTCATCGTTGAAGATACCCTGGTACGCCGCAAGCGGCGCCTCCCCGTGGATATGGTCGTCCTGAGCTGCGCTTTAGAACCCCGCGCTGATGCGGAGAGCGTCGCCAGGCTCTTTTCCTTAAGTCGTAAGGCCGACGGTTTCTTCCTGGAGAGGCACCCCAAGCTCGACCCCGTCGCCACCACGACGGACGGGGTTTTCGTCGCCGGCTGCTGTCAGAGTCCCAAAGATATCCCGGACACGGTGGCTCAGGCGTCAGCCGCCGCAGCCAGGGTCCTCGCCATGATAAGCAAAGGCAGTGTTGAAATCGAGTCGGCCACGGCCGTCGTGGACGAAGAGCACTGCGCCGGCTGCAAGATATGCATCGACCTGTGCACGTATAAAGCCATTACTTTTGATGAAGAGAAGAAGGTCTCCAAAATCAATGAAGCGCTCTGCAAGGGATGCGGCACCTGCGTGGCCGCCTGCCCCAGCGGCGCTATTACGGGCAAACACTTTACCACAGAGCAGATTATGTCTGAGATTGAGGGGGTGTTATCATGAGTTTTGAACCCAAGATAGTGGGCTTTCTCTGCAACTGGTGCTCCTACGCCGGCGCTGACCTCGCCGGTACCTCCCGCAAGAAGTATGCTCCCAAC
>JBGPRB010000018.1:0-21254 GCA_041489355.1 Dehalococcoidia bacterium | reverse complement strand
TAGCCGCTTGTGCTATCGAATTCAAGGGTGTCTATCACCGTATCCGCAATCTCCCCCAGCGTCCCGCTTTGAGAGGTGGCATTGGCGGTCACCGTGACGGTGGTGCTGACGCCATTGAGTGTTTCTCCGAGTTGGTAGGTGATTTCATCGCCGGGGTCGGGCAGCTGTTCCGCCAGACCGCCCCTGGTCAGGCTCCAGATGGCGTGTTCTACTCCCGCATCACAGGCGTTCTGGTGGGCTATGGCTTCGCCATAGGTTCTGGAGCCGATAAGGCTGGCGCTGGCGTGGCCGAGAAAGGGTGCTATCACCAGCATACCTATGGCCAGGGCCAGTATGGCCAGGGGAAGGGCCTGCCCCTTTTCGCTATTCATCATCCTCCCTCCGCCGGTCGAAGGCTGACCATATAGGTTCCGTTTTGGCTCACATTGCTCCGCCCTGCGGGAGATGAAGTCAGGGACATCGTAATAATACGATTAATTATAGAAAAATTGGCGCTGCTGATATTGCGCGCTAACGTCATCTGGGGACCGCCGGATGCGCGGCGCAGCTCGGTGCCGACCAGAGAGTAAGAGATAGTAGAATTATCGGATAGCGTGAGTATCAGTTGGCTGCCCGCGGTGGCAACTCTGGCTCCCTGGCTGTCCAGGTTAAACCAGTAGGCGGCATTTTGCAGCTCGTGCAGGGCGGTAAGCCGGCCATTGCCGTACTCGGAAACGGTAATAATCTGGTAGATAGCCGTGCCCAGAAAAATGACAATGATGCCGGTAACGGCTACCGCCACGACCAGTTCCACCATGGTCATGCCTTCCTGTCTTTTCATCGGTTCACCTTGTAGTCTGAGACCATCAATACATTCACACCATCCCGCAGGATGGTTACCGTTATTTTCTGTATATTAATATTAACGTCAGTACCGGGAACAGAGCTGACGCCGACAGATATGGTATAACCTGCCGGCTTGGCTATGGTGGGATAAGTGCTGGCGCCGGGATTAAAAGGATAATTTTTAGTGTATTCCACCTGAGTTTGCGCCAGACTCTGCGCAATGGTTTCTTTCCCCTGTTCACCGGCGGCTATCGACCCTGCCGAAAGGGCGACTACAAAGGCAACCACAGAGGTCCCTAGAATAGCTACGGCGACCAGTGTCTCCACCAGGCCGAGACCCTTCTGTCCCTGAGCCGGGATTCTTAACTGTGCCAGCCTCCAGCTTTCTTTCTTTGTCATTTTTATTACCCGGTGCAACCATCTAATGCACGGACCTCAGTATGGAATAGAGCGGCGTTATCATAGAAAGGGCGATGAAAATTACCACGACCCCGATGATTAACGTCAATATCGGTTCTATCATGGATATAAGGATGTCGATTCTGCGGTCGACCTTCCGTTCGTAGAAATCTGCCAGGGTGGTGAGAGTGGTGTCCATGGCGCCGCTCTTCTCCCCAACCACTACCATCTCCACCAGAAGAGGGGGGAACAGCCCGTTTTCGGACATTGGCTGTGAAAGCCCCTCTCCCTGGATCAGCCTTCCTCTGACATTGCTCAACGCCTGGCGGATTATCTGGTTCCGGTTCGTCTGCATGACGATATCCATTATCTGCGGCAGGCGCAGGCCTGCTTTCAGTAGCATTGAGGCTGTCTGGCAGAACTGTTGCATACTGCGTTCGATATTGATGCTACCGATGAGTGGTATTTTCAAAAGGAATTCGTCTCGGGCTATCTTTACGGACGGCATCCTTAACAGCCCGATACTTAACATAATTATGGCGACGACCCCGCCGAGGACATAAACGCTGCGGTTGAGAAAAAAGCTGGTGACGCTGACAAGCAGTCTGGTCGTCCAGGGCAGCTCCGCCCCAAGGGAGTTAAATAGATTTATCAGCGGCGGCAGGGCTACGGTTATGAGCAGGATAGATACCCCGATAGCCATGAGCAGGACAAAGGCAGGGTAGAGCATGGCGCGTTTGATTTTCTGATTGGCGAATGTCTGTTTTTCCATGTAACCGGCGGCCTGTCTCAGACCATTTTCCAGGGTGCCCGCCTGTTCGCTGGCTTTTATCACCTGACAGTAGGTGTTGGAAAACGCCTGCGGGTAATGGCTGAGTGCCTGGGATAGTGAAACACCTCCCTGGATTTCTTCAACCAGACCGCCGACAATCCTTTTCAGAGACTTTTTGGGTATTTGCCCTTTAAGTAGTTGTAGCGATGTAAGTATAGTGATGCCGGACTCAATCAGTGTGGCTAACTGATTGGACAAGTCAATCACTTCCTGTGTCTTTACGCCGAATAAGGTTGGTATTAACTGTTCCAGACTCAGCCCCGGCGTTATTTCTCTGAGACTGATGATATGCTCATATCCGGCCCGGTAAAGCACGCCTTCGGCCAGGTTTTCCGACGTGACTTCAATCGTGCCCTCTACGAATTTTTTATCAGTGGTATAGGCTTTATATTTATAGGCCATTATTCCCTCTGTATTCATCTCCCTGGATGGATTCATCCTGAAGGGAGAGGGAAGGTGTAGCGCATATTAGGTTAACAAAAAGACAGCGGCTACTTTAACGTTTTTTCCATGTCTACGAGGAGATACCGGAAGAATTCCATGGTCACTTCGTTGCCACCTCCGCTGTCCATAATTGCCTGAAATTTGGCTGTCAGCGTAGGGTCTCCAATCGTGTTGACTTTGTCCCGCCAGCTGAGAAACACACTCGTCATCTCATCCTGTGACTTGTTATTTAACTCACCCATTATGGCCGGAATGAAAATGGCGTTGAGAACCTCGATTTCATTCCTGGCCTTTCCCAGCTTTCCATCGGTGGCTTTGAGCTCGGTGTCCTTTGCCGTCAGGTCGCCCTGTAATTTTTGAATTTGCGCCTGGGCGGCGGCAAGGTCGCTATTCACTTTATCGTATTTTTCCTGTGATATGCCGCTGCACGAAACCAGGAATGGGAGTACCAGAACCACCATAATTAACGCCAGCCCGGAACTGAAAGCTTTTTTCATCATTTTATCTCCTTTATAAATATTTTTTATTGATTATACGAATCTTTTTTATATGAGCTTTGTCATCTCCCTGATTATGTTTTATCGTCTGCTCCCTTCTTGAGTTTTCCCCGTCAGTTAATGGAAAATACGCTGCGCATCACCTCGCTGATTGATGTTATCCCCTCTTTTACTTTGAGCATTCCATCCTGTTTCATTGTTACCATCCCCTCGGCGATGGCCTGCGTTCTAATCTCGCCGGCGCCGGCATGGCTGCGCAGCATCTTTCTAATGGCTTCACTCATAACCAGAAACTCGAATATTCCGATGCGGCCCCGGTAACCGGTATTGGCGCAGAGATTGCATCCCATACCGTGATAGAATGTGACGGCCTGGTTTTCCAACTCCTTGTTAAAGGCGACCAACTCATCCTCTGGCGGCTGGTAGGGAGCGCGGCAGTTTGGACAGATGCGGCGGACCATGCGCTGGGAGGCGATACCGATAAGCGTGGATGAGATAGAGGCTGTTTCAGCATCCAGGTCCATCAAACGGAAAAGCACGCCGACGGCATCATTAGCGTGGATTGAAGATAGTACCAGATGGCCGGTCAGGGCAGCCTGGATGGCGGTGGTGGCGGTATCTTTGTCCCGTATCTCTCCGACTAATATGACGTCCGGGTCGTGCCGCATGATTGCCCGCAAGCCGCCGGCGAAGGTAATACCGGCTTTGGTGTTTACCTGGCTCTGGTTGATGTCCATAAAGCTGTATTCTATGGGGTCCTCGATGGTCATGATATTACGCTCGTTTCGGTCGAGCTCATTTATGGATGCGTAGAGGGTGGTCGTTTTCCCGGAGCCGGTAGGCCCACCGACCAGTATCATACCGAGCGGACTCTTCAGCATTGTCCGGTACTTATTGAGAACATCGGATTGAAAGCCGAGTTCGGTCAACGTAAAAAGGGCCAGGGACTTATCCAGAATCCTCAAAGTGACCCTCTCACCGTAGGGTGTTTCCATGGTGGCGGCGCGGATGTCAACTTCGTTGCCGCCTATTTTAATTGAGAATTGCCCGTCCTGAGGGCGTCTTTGTTCCGAAATATCCATCTCAGAAAGGATTTTTACGCGTGATACCAGCGATGAATGGACGTTGAGCGGAAAAGAAAACATGTCGTGCAGGATGCCGTCAATACGGTAGCGAATCCGGAGCCTATCTTCCTGCGGTTCGATATGGACATCTGAGGCCCGGTCTTTGACAGCCTGGGCAATCAGCAGGTCAAGTGTCTCCGCAATAGGCGTCCGCGCGGTCGATGTGGCAATATCCTCTGTTTTATCAGTTGAGGCTGGAATGAACTTGCTTACCTGTTTTTCGATAGCCCCGCTCGACCTGTAATTGAGGTCGATGGCCCGCTCGATATCGGAGCGGACGCCAAGCGCTACTTCGACTCTCATCTTCGTCTGGGCCTTGACGTCTTCGATAGTACGGACATCCTCGGGGTCGGCCATGACGACCATCAGGGAATCATTGACAATATCAAGGGGAATGAGCGCGCGTTTCCGGGCCATTTCTTCCGGGATGAGCCGCAGTGCGTGGGGTTGCACTGTGTGCCTCTTCAGGTCGATTAGCGGCAGGTTTAGCTGGATGCTGAGGACGATGGCCAGTTGCTCGTCCTTCACCAGGCCCTGGTTTAGCAGGATATCGCCCAGTTTCCCACCCTGTTGTCGCAGTAGAGTCTGGGCGCTTTCCAGTTGTGCCGGGGTAATCAGCTTCTCCTCAACCAGCATTTCACCCAGGCTCTTTTTAGGAGCTCTATCCGTGGTCGCAGGTTTGTTTATATTGCTATCCACTCACTTTCTCCTGGGTTGGTACAGCGTGCTTCTTTTTCGCCAGCAGTTTTTCCACCCGGCTGACTATTTCCGCCGGGGCGGCGGGTTTGGTCAGATAGTCATCGGCGCCTACCTTGATGCCTGTCTCCTTATCTATCTCCTGTGCTTTGGCGGAGAACATGAGAATGGGTAGATTCGCCGTAGTCGGTTCAGACCGTAATCGGTGACATATCTCGAATCCATCCATGCCCGGCAGCATGACATCCAGTATGACCAGGTCGGGCGCCTCGCTCAGCGCCTTCCTTACTCCTTCCAGTCCGTTCGAAGCCGTAATTACCTGGTAACCCTCATGCCTGAGGGAGTAATCGACCAGTCTCGATGTTGCCGGGTCGTCTTCGATGACCAGAATTTTCTTTTCCATTATCATTTCCTCCTTTGCCATTGAGAGGCAGGGTGAAGCTGAAGGTGCTGCCCTCGCCGAATTTACTCTCCGCCCAGATATGTCCGCCGTGCGCGTCTATAATCTGCTTGGAAATATAGAGTCCCAGCCCGGTACCGCCCCGGACCGTTTCACCTTCTGCCCGGTAAAATCTTTCGAAAAGGTGCTTCATGGTTTCATCACTGATTCCGGTACCGTGGTCGGATACCTGGAATAACAGGTTGCCCGGCTGTTTTTCCACCTTGATATTGACGCTCCCGCCGGGGTCGCTGAATTTAATGGCGTTGCCGATTAGGTTGATAACAACTTCCCGCATCCGCTCACTATCTACTTCCATTTCCGGTATTTCCAGCGGTATGTTTTCACTTAGGGTGATGTTTTTCTGGCTGGCCAGACTGTGGAACATCTTGATAGAATCGGTAAATGTCTCACGGATCGGGAACATTTTTTTGAAAAGCTGGAATCGGCCGGCTTCCAGGCGGGACATATCCAGCAGGCCGTTAATGAGGTTGCCAAGGTGCATCGTTTCCCTATCGATAATCTGGAAAAATTCCTGCTGCGTGGCGGGGTCAGGCACCTGGCCGTTCATAATTAACTTGGTAAAACCACTGATTGACTGGAGCGGTGTGCGTAGCTCGTGGGAAACATTGGAGAGAAATTCGGACTTCATCTGGTCGATTTTACGCAATTTTTCCTCGGCCTCTTTACGTTCGGTGATGTCATGGAAGATGCCCCGGGTAGCCGTTATTTTCCCGTCATGTAGATAAGTATTGGCATTGCCTTCGACGTAAATCACTTTCCCGTTTTTAGCCACAAAGGCGGTTTCAAAAGAGTTCGCCTCGCCGGCGATAACCCTCTGGAAAATCTCCTGGCAATGCTGGAGATGGTCGGGATGGATGATATCCCATATCGTGAGCTTTGCAATCTCTTTTTCGGTGTAGCCGAGGGCCTGGCGCCAGGCTTTGTTTACATAGACAAAATGACCGTCAAGGTTAACGCTTTGTATGAAGTCGCTGGCATTCTCAAACAGGTCGCGATAGCGCTCTTCGCTCTCGCGGAGCTTTTCCTCGGCCTCTTTGCGTACCGTGATGTCGCGGAAAATAGCGCGGGTAGCTACTGCTTTTCCTTCCTTGAAAACAGAATTGACGTTTCCTTCAACCTGAATTAGCTTGCCGTCTTTGGCGACAAATATGGTTTCAACATTATATACTGATTCACCTGACATCACCCTCCGAAAGGTGTCCTTGCATTTGCGGAGATAATCATGATGGATTATGTCCCATACTAATAGTCCGGTAATTTCTTCCGCTTTATAGCCGAGAGCATCACGCCACGCCTTATTTACATAGATAAGCTTGCCGTCTGCGTTACAACTCTGAATAAGGTCACTGGCATTTTCAAAAAGGTCGCGGTAGCGCTCCTCGCTCTCGCGCAGCTTTTCCTCGGCTTCTTTGCGTTCCGTAATATCTCTTATAATAGCTGTAGCTATGAGAGCTTCACCGGTTTTTCTGGATGACATGGAAAGTTCAATCGGCACATCGGTGCCATCCTTCCTCAAGCTGGTAAGCTCCAGTATCTGATTGGTTAACTTACCAGAGCCTGTTTTGCTGATATGGCTTAATCTCTTTGCCATTGCTTTCCCATGTTTCTCTGAGATAATCTTCATGATGCTTTGTCCCAGCATCTCCTTTTCCTTATAGCCGAATATTTTTTCGGCACCACGGTTCCATATGATAATCCTCATCTGCGAGTCAGTAGATACAATACCGTCGATGGAAGTTCTGATAAGCTCTCGGTACTTTTCTTCGCTCCGCTTCAGCGCTTCCTCAGCCAGCTTGCGTTGCGTTATAGCTGAAGCCAATGTTACCCAGCCGTAGCGTTTTCCATTGCCCTCAATAGCTTGAAGACTCACGTCGACCCATATCTCTCCTTGCCTGGTCCGGTGCAGTTGTTCTTCCTGATAGTAGCCGTTAGCTTCAAGCGTCTGGAATCGCTTGTCATTTTCACCGGGACGGGTCTCTACTATCTCTATTACATCCAGTAATTTTTTACCTATAGCTTCAGATGCTTTTATTCCGTAAATCTGTTCGCTTATCTGGTTCCAGTGAGTGATGACATATTTTGTATCTGTGGCGATAACGCTTTCGTGGATGGACTTGAACGCTGCATCTGAGAAACGGAGTGTCTCCTCTACCTTTTTCCGGTCCGCAATATCTGATACCAGTGTTACCCATCCATGGCGTTTGCCATTGTCTTCTATCGCCTGGGCGTGAACGTCAACCCAGACATCGCCGCGGGGCGTACGATAAATCTGCTCCTCTCTATTGAATCCCTGGGATATGAGAAGGTTTACCCGTTCTTCGTTTTGGCCCGGGTATTCCTCAACCATATTAATAATCTCGGAGGCAGATTTACCGATAGCCTCAGATGCCTTGATACCAAACATCTGTTCACATATCTTGTTCCAGCGGGTTATTGTAAATTCGTTATCCATGGCGAAGACGCCTTCATGGATGGACTTGAGAGCGGTATCCGAAAAGCGGAGTTCTTCTTCTACCTTTTTACGTTCCGTAATATCGGTCGTCACGGAGAGTATGCACGGTTCGTTACCGATAGTAATGAGCTCGGCTGAAAATAGCCAGGTACCTATCTGGCCTGATTTCATGCGGAAGTGAAATTCTTCGTTGCTGACCATACCTTTTTCTCTTAATGTCTTTACCATACCAGAGCGTTCTTCCGGAACGGCCCATGTGACCAGCTCGGAGGATTTTTTACCTATGACTTCTTCGCGCGTATAGCCGGTAAGCCGCAGGAAAGTGTCATTTGCCTCGAAAATAGTGCCTTCCTCTATGCTGGAGATAACGATTACCTCTGGGCTGTGCTGGAAGGCCTTGGAGAACTTGGCTTCAGATTCTCTCAAGGCTTGTTCAGATTTCTTGCGTTCGGTCATATCTATTATAATTGCCAGTAATCCGGTAATTTTACCGCCGGACTTCATTAAACTGGCTCTTAATTCGCACGTTTTTATGGTTCCGTCTTTGTGTCTCCAAGATAGTTCAAATGGCTGGGTGTTTTTTTTACGAAGCAGTGAAGCGAATACCTTGGTATAAATGGGAATATCTTTCATGTTTACACTTGGAATTTTGGTAAAATGTTTTCCTATGATTTCTTCACCGGGAAATCCTATAAATTGTAAAAATGCCGGATTGCAGGAGGTAAATACACCCTTGGTGTTCACTGTTATAATACCGTCGTGGGCCAGTTCTACTATATTCCTATATCTATCCTCACTAAGGCGTAATGCTTCTTCGGCCCGCTTACGTTTTGTAATGTTACGCATGGAAGCCAGGTAGGCGGGTTTGCCTTCCCAGTCGATTTTGACCGTGTTTATCTCCGTGGTGATTTTTCCCTCATTGTGTTGCGTGATTTCAATCTCGGATGTCTTACCTGCATCCAGCGGGAAGTCGAACGATTTATTCAGGAGCTCTCTTTGCTTATGCCCCAGTATGAATTCAGCCGCCGGATTCGCAAAGAGTATTTTTCTATCCCCACTGACGACAACGATAGCATCGGCGTTTTTCTCCAGTATCTTGTGCAAATTAGCCTGGACTTTAGATATTTCCTGCGTATACTGCTCCAATTCCTTTTGCAGTTGGGTCCGTTCGATGGCGTAGGAAAGGGAGCGTTCTATCTGGGTACCCTCCAGTTGCCCTTTTACCATATAGTCCTGGGCCCCGGACTGTACTGCTTTAATAGCTATAGCTTCATCATCGAAACCGCTCAGCACCACCAGCGGAATATTCGGTACTTCCAGCAGAATTTTGGTGACTGTATCGAGCCCGTGGCTATCAGGCAGGCCCAGGTCGGAAAGAATCAGGTCGGTTTTATTCCGGGCAAGGTGTTCCAGTCCATCATGTAGCCTTGTCACCGATGTTATGGAGAACTTGGCGTTAGCAGACCTCTCCAGTTTTCTCCGTATTAACTCCACATCGTCAGGATTATCTTCGATGAGTAGGACTTTTATCTTTTTATCTTCCATATTTACGTTACCTTATTCTCGGCATCGTATTTCGGGTGTAGCCGGTAATGTCTATTAAATATCAGGTGGTGATTCATTTATCAGGAGCCAGTAAAGCCCGATTTGCCGCACCGCCTCTACGAACCGGTTGAAGTCCACCGGCTTGCGGACATAGCTGTTAGCCCCTGTCTTATAGCTGCTGATAAGGTCCTGCTCCTCTTTTGACGAGGTAAGGATGACCACCGGTATAAGTTTGGTATGTTCATCGGCGCGCAGACGTTCCAGCACCTGTAGACCGTCCAGTTTGGGTAATTTCAAATCGAGGAGAATAAGTCTTGGCGTGTCTTTAATATTTCGGTCGGCGTAGGCCCCACGGCCAAAGAGATAGTCCAGGGCTTCTACGCCATCGCGGGCTACCACTACATTGTTGGCGATGTTGTTTTTGCGGAATG
Organism: Dehalococcoidia bacterium; assembly: GCA_041489355.1. Taxonomy (GTDB): domain Bacteria; phylum Chloroflexota; class Dehalococcoidia; order Dehalococcoidales; family RBG-16-60-22; genus JBGPRB01. The sequence continues at coordinate 11,546 of JBGPRB010000018.1, read as the reverse complement.
CCCGTAATGTCAACTCCACGTCGTCAGGATTGTCTTCTACGAGCAATATTGTTTCATCTGTTATAGTCATTACCGTACTCCTTCATTCGAGAGTAAAATAGAAGGTGGCGCCTTTACCCACAGCTCCTTCAGCCCGGATGTTGCCGCTATGCCGGTTGATAATTCGCTGCACTGTAGCCAGACCTATGCCGGTTCCGGGGAATTCGGCGGTATCATGAAGGCGCTGGAAAGCCCCAAAAAGTTTATTCGCATAAGTCATATCGAAGCCGGCACCATTATCCTTCACAAAAAAAGTTTTATTATCGCCGTTATGCGAAATGCCGAACTCGATTTCAGCCCGCGGAATTTTACTGGTAAATTTCCAGGCATTACCGAGCAGGTTTTCCAGCAACACTCTCAACATCTGGGGGTCTCCATTGGCGGTCAGGCCATTGCCGATGATGAATTTGGCACGACGGTCCGGTTGAGTTTCCTGGAGCCTGGTGGCAATTTCTTCTACCAGTGCGCTCAGGTCAACCTTTTCTTGATGCATTTCGCTCCTGGTCAGGCGTGATAGCTTCAGAAGACCGTCAATGAGTTCTCCCATCTTTTGACTGGCGCCGCGCAGGCGGTTCAGATATTCCTGACCGTGCTCATCAAGTCTATCCCTGTAATCTTCCAGCAACGCCTGGCTGAATCCGTCGATACTCCTTAGCGGTGACCGCAGGTCGTGTGAGACGGAATAGCTGAAAGTTTCCAGTTCTTTGTTCGTGGTTGCCAGCGCGGCACTGGATTGCTCCAGATTGGCCATAGCCTGTTTCAGCTTTTCTTCCGCCTGTTTGCGTGCGGTGATGTCCCGTGCTGTGCCTAACACGCGAGTCTTGCCCCCCACCTTTATGGGGAATGTCTTTATTTCTACTGGAACCTGGCTACCGTCTTTCCTTATCAAAACAAACTCATCAGGTCCGGTAGGTCTCCCCAGAATGTTTTTAGCTAAAAGTGCTGCCGCTTTAGGTATTTGACGCGGGGAGAGCAACCCCAGTTTTAAAAAATTCTTGCCAATTAATTCATCCCTCTTATAACCGGTTATTTCCTCCGCATTTTTGTTGCCGTCGATCAAGTTACCCTTTAAATCATTCATGTAGTAGGCATCAGGGGCATATTCGAACAATATTTTGGACCTCTCCTCAGAGCTCTTCAGTGCCTCCTCAGCTCGCTTACGCTCGGTGATGTCAATAGCTGCGGCGATCATATGTGGCTTGCCGCCGATGGTGATGATATCTGCCGAACATAGCCAGTTACGTATGTCACCAGATTTCATGCGGAAGCTAAATTCTTCATTGCTCATTTTGCCCTGTTCTTGCAGAATCTGGGTCATCTTATGTTGTTCTTTATCGTTTATCCAGAGATTAAACTCTTCGCCGGTGTGGCCAATTAATTCTTCACGAGTATAGCCGGTAATACGGACGAAACTATCATTAGCTTCAACATATGTCCCTTCCTCAATCTTCGTGATGATAATCATCTCAGGGCTGGAACGAAAAGCTACCGAGAATTTTTCCTCTGATTCCCGCAGTGCTTTCTCCATCTTTTTCCGCTCATTTAGTTCAGTCTCTAATACGGCTCGCTCTCTGGATTCATTTTCGGCCTTTCTTCGTTCCGTATCGTCATGCAAGAGAACTATAAGGCCACTAAAGCGTTGTCCAGCAACAATTGGAGACACATATAAATTGTAGAAGCGCTCCATCTGGTCTTGTTCCAGAGAAATTGTCAACTCGGTTACGGCCATGTCAGTCTTCGGCTCAAGCGAATATTCGTGCCCGGGTATTACCTGATTGAGTGTTTTTCCAATCATTTCTGATTTATTTAGCTTGAGTATTCGTTGGGCGGCAAGATTAGTTTCTACAACAAAGTTTTGTTGATCAATAATAATCACACCATCGGTCATACTCCTGAATATTGCCTCGTAAGCTATCGGCATCATATGTAGAAGTTGTGTACGGGAGAGACCCCATAAAATCGCTCCACCAGTTACCACAAAAGCTATTGGTGTGGGGTCAATTGAAAAGGAGGGGCCTATTCCAGTTATGAACAATAAGTTTGCCACCCATGGTGTAAACGAAGCCAGCAATAATATTCCCGTCTGTTTTCGGAAAATACCAGATGTTCTGAAGAACAGACCGAAGAGATTAATTGTGCCAGCAAGAAGCAGTACGTAGGAATAGATAGCATGGACCCAGAACCAGGCATTGTAGGTAACAGTTTTAACCATAGGATACAAGTTCGTATCTACAACTATATTCTTCCACATCAAGTGATGTATGTCGTTGCTCCAAACCATAATTAAGGTAACGGCGGGTAAGATGAATAGCAGCGCCAGACCAGGCCGCGTCAACCATTTTCCCCTGTCAGAATACTGTAGTGTAAATACCAACCAGATTACCGGTAGGGTGGTAATTCCCAGGTAACACATTTTCATCCAGAAGATGCTGAGAAAGAGATTGCTACTCATGTTTTCGATGATTGCGGAAAGCAACCACCAGGCTATAGCTGCCATTAACCATAAGAAAGTTGTTACTACTGGTCTGGGACGATAGCGCCAGGCCCGGAATAGTACAGCCAGCGCTATAAATAATGAAAGAACCAGTAAAAAGATAGTAAATAGGTCAGCAATCTTCATAAATTAAATCTGAATCCTCCACTAAGTTCTCAACAACACCATCCTGTTTGGCACCCGTTATCACCATACATGTGACGTCAATAGCCGTCAGCTGGAGAATGTCAAGGCCTTCGCTCCTAATGTCAACCGGTCCGGGTATTGCCATATATACCTGCCTGCCTTCATTAGCCGGTTTACGTTGTGAGAGCTGGAAAAACCACGCACCTCTTGACGATTCGTGCTATTTGGCATATATCATGTTCTGGAAGTACGCTAATAGCCGGTAGTCGCCTGGGTCACCAGTCCGGTTGTACTGCAGGAATAGGTACCCTTGGTCGAAGCTGTCCTCAGGTAATTGGGATACAACCCGTTTCCGGTAGGGAATGAGGACATATTAGCGGTTGCCGCTGTAGCCGCAACCGCGGTCAGGCTGTTTTTAGCCATCAGAGTATCCAGAGCCGTCTGGACGGTAACCAGTTCGGCCTTAGCAGCTTCAGTCTGTCCTGAACCGGCCAGTCCGGTAACATTAGGCAGGACAACTGCAGCCAGTACGCCCAGTATGGCGACGACGATAAGCAGTTCTACCAGGGTAAAGCCTTTGCTATCACGGTTGATTGTTCTAAGAAACCTGCGCATAATAGCACCTCCTGAAATATTATGGCGTTGATATTTTTTCACTGCTCACCTCCTGAGAGAGCTTAAAACTGACTAGTGTATCAGGTGAGTTACATCATAAACCATCACCTCTCTCCCTTTTGTCTTTATAAGCATCATAAGAATATGTGGCTGCGGTATCACCGTTGGTTTTCAGGTGGTTTATACCCCACAGGCATGCTGTTCTTTGTTATGAATTCGGAAAAATCGTTTCTATCTATCCGGTAGTGCCCGCCGGGGAGTCTGAACGCACGTAACTGCTTGGTACTTATCCACCGTAATACGGTAGTGTTGCTTACACCACAGCGCTTGGCGATAAAACCGACAGATATATATTCGGGAGCCCACTGCTCATATGCTTTCTGCAAGCTAACCTCCTATTCTCAGGCATTACGTTACCCGCGGTTTTGCCAGGAAACCGGAACTGTTAGCATATTTGGTGCTAGCAGTGTTTGATATGTTTGAAGTATATGAAAGTAAAGTCACGACTATATCACAGAGCAGGAATCAGAGTTCACAGAAATGTCACAAGAGGACTCTTTGTATACGTGTTTTTTACCGGAACAGGCAAAAACAACACGGGAATATTGTGAGTAACAGGGGGATTCAGGGTGGCTAATTAACCTATCCCTGATAGACCGGCTTCCCATCCCCCCTTTTCGGGGAAAGGGGAAGTCGGTCTGCAGATAAGGAGGCGGTTTAAGCGGTTTTTCTACCGGTACGCAGTTCGCCAGTAGACTGATCCGATGATGATAATACCGGCAATGACGATACTGATGAAGATGAGCCAATCGTCATTCTTCGATGGCAAAACCTGTTTAACTTCTGGCACTGCCGGTACCGGGGCTGGCAGGAAACCGGGAAGGAAGACAGCTGTAATCAATATACGAAGGAGATGGCCGAATGATGATATGGTAAATTTTCCTGTCCTAGATATAGTTACATACCTCCTGGTACGGCTTTTTCAAAATAAATATATGTGATGATATCATGTATCAAATCGTTTTAAGGCTTGATTGTTTACCGGTATGTTTCTGAGCGGTATCTTGTGCTTTTCCGCGAAGGCGTAGAAGTCATCTCTATGTATTCGGTTTTGGCCTCCCGGGAGCCTGAAGGCTATCAGGTTTCCTTTTTCAATCCATCTTAAGACGGTGACTTTGCTCACCCCGCAATGTCTGGCGACAACGCCGGTGGTGAGATATTGTGGGTAAAAATTATCAGAGTTTACTTCCAAGTTAATCCCTCCTTCGAGTTAATAGCGTGGTTTTATCGACCAGCGGGATTGTCACGAATCTACGAATTTAGAGTTATTGGGGGTTCCTTACATTGTTCACGCGGTTAACCCTGTTGACGAAAGTTCTGGGCTTACTTTAGTACCGCGTGCTTACAAACGTATCACAAATATACAATGTAACCATCACAAAAAAATCACATTAAAAAATGTATTTATCGAAATGCGGAGATTAAAGAGCGCTATATCTATTATGTATGGCGATTGATATTGTGTTGACGTATTTGATTTGTATGAGGTTGTCAATTCGGCAGGACGGGTATGAGACACAGCTTAGGAATAATTAAGCTGGTTACACGGAAAGGGCAGTTGGGTTAATTGATGGGAAAGGGATTTTTTTCTCAAAGCTCCCAGTAGCCATCCCTGGTCTTACCGGTTACATAGGGATTATCCCTGCGTTCCGCGCCGATGGTGGTCTCTCGGCCGTGTCCGGGATACACGATAGTGTTATCCGGCAATACCATTAGTCTGGTATGAATGCTGTTTATCAGCTGGCTGCGGCTGCTTCCCGGCATCATGGTTGTGCCGATACCGCGTCGAAAGAGCGTATCTCCGGTAAACACCTTATCATCGGTGAGCAGGCAGATGCTCCCGGGCGTATGACCCGGCGTATGTATTACTGTAAAGCTCAGGCCGCCGATGTCTATTATATCTCCTTCGTGCAGTAACCTGTTCGGCGGGTGCGGCGTCTTATAAGATATACCGAACTGGGAACTAAAAGAGCCGCGACCTTCGAGAAAATCGGCATCGGCAATATGAATGGCTACCTCGGCGCCGGTTCTATCCTGGATATCGTACAGGGAAGCAATATGGTCGGAGTGTCCGTGGGTCAGTATGATAATCTTGATTTCAAACCCGGAATCAGAAATAGCATGATTGATATCCTCGGTATTACCCCCGGGGTCGATTACCAGACCTTCCCCTGTGGCTTCCGAGCCTGCGATATAGCAGTTGGCTGACAGGTGTCCAACCACCAGCCTTTTAATAATCAGTCCATCGTCCATGCTAGCAAAGTTGGTGTTCCCGGGCAGGGCAGACATTTCCAAAATAGCAGAGTAAGGTAAATTAAGCAAGTCTGCTCCGCTGGGCTTGTGGTGCTGTGGTTCTATACCGGTGTAGGAATTAGGATGGATTAGGCTCTTATCAGGAGTAGCGGAGTCGTTCCTCCGAGGAGGACTTTCTGGGCGACGCTACCCAGAGTCCAGAGATTGACACCCGACTGCCCGTGTGTCGACATGGCTACGAGGTCGCTGGCAACCTCATCGGCGAAGTCAATAATCTGGTCGGCGGCGGAACCTATTCTTACCTCGTATCCGGCAGAGATGCTCTGTCCTTCGAGCTGTCGGCACCAATCTTGAAGGTAGGTTTCTGCATTGGCAAAAGAATGATTTGTCTTCGGAATTACTTGAAGCAGGGTAAGTTCCATCTGTAAATTTCGGGCGATTTCACTGATATACGGGATTACTGCCTCGCTGATGGGAGAGCCATCCAGCGGTATCACCGCTTTCTTCAGTATGCGTTTGGCGCGTACATCCGGATGAGCACCTTTGGCTCTGATAAGCAGTAGCGGCTGTCTTGTTGTGGCCCTGACGACCTTATCGGCAACGCTGCCTACTGCCCATCGGCTGACGCCGGAGCGACCGTGAGTTGCCATGACAATCAGGCAGGGATAAGCTTTGTTGGCGTAGTCCAGAATTCCTTCGGCGGGACTACCGGTCCGGGTGGCTGTCCCCACTTTAATGGTTTTTGTAGCTGCGTTTTTAAGATACTTCCTGACCTGGTGCCCGGTGATATCTACTATTTTTTTGGTGTATAAGTGGTGGTTCTGGTACTCCTGCGGTTCCTCCGAGGGGAGGACCGATAACAATATGATATCAGAGCCCATTTTACCCGCTATCTCCTCAGCGTAAGGCAGGGCTACCTCGGCTAGCGGAGAGCCATCTAACGGTACTACCACTTTTGTGTACATTGACGTAATCCTTTCACGTCATACTGCGTCGAGCATCTACCTGACATTAATATCCCTGGGAACCGAGGGGTATGGGTTGGCGGGACGCGGTACGTTGGAGTAAAGAATTGACTCTGGCCAGTAGCTCAAGAGGACCGAAAGGCCTTCTCATAAAATAGTCGGCTCCGGCATTGATAGCTTTAACACAGGTTTCGGTACTGGCGTTGGAACTGATAACAATCAGGGGGGTGGTGGTGAGTCTGCGTATTTTTTCGCAAAGTAGCCAGCTTTCGGCAAGAGGGCTTTCCCGAAAGATAATTACGTCGTAGGCTTGCGCATTCAACCGCTGTAAACCCGTTTCAGAATTGCATGCCACATCTACCCTGAAGCCTGTCCTGGCTAGAAGCTCAGGGACTATTGAAGTGGTGGAAACATTTAGAATAAATAAAACTTTTTTACGCATTCTCTCAAATTCAATCTAATACACTTGCTCTATGGTTGAAAAGCAGAAAAACATCTATTTCATTTAAGGGTTGACCCCCATTGTTGACATTATTGGCAGAATTGAGGGATAGACCCTAGTAAAAATAGTTATTACTATTGATGTTTTCGTGCTAAATAACTATTACATTAGTACTAGGACGTGCCGGATATACGGAATCAACGCCGGGCACAGAACGGTGTTAATATGCAGGAAAGACAGGCAACCGGACTTTTTCTGGAGATTTTTGTAGTTATGGCAATACTGGGTATTCTTTCGGCCATAGCTATTCCTCATGTCGGCCAGATGATTAATAAAAGCAAGGTTGAATCCCGGGAAGTCGAGTTGCATAATATCCAGACCGCCGTGACCGAGATGCAGTATGATAGCACCACCCGAACCCTGGAGCCCGTAGGTCCCACCGTCGACATGAGTCAGGTCCATACCAGAGATATGCCGCCCCTGGTTTTATCAGACTATCTGCTGGGCCTGAAAGGCAATTCCCTGGAATTAAGTTGCAATTATATTTTTAACGCTGATGGCACGGTAACACAGGTATTACCTTAGTTCTTACCCTCTATTAATTAGTTAAGTGGCGAACCCTCGAACCCCTAGTAACCCTTCTTTCTGTCTATCACGTTAAGCAATTTCTTACCGTTCAGGTATCGTCTGAGGTTCTCACAGAATAGTTCGGTGGCTCGCATCATGTAGTCTTCCATGCCACCGGCAACATGGGGACTTAAGATTACATTGTCGAAGTCCCAGAGTAGGCTTTCCGTGGGGAGGGGCTCGGTAGCGGTGACGTCCAGGCCTGCCCCGGCAATCCGTTTTTCATCCAGAGCGCGTATCAGTGCTTCTTCATCAACGAGGTTACCTCTGCCGATATTAATAAGATAGGCGGTAGGTTTCATCGCCTTTAGCTCCGCTTCTCCGATTATTCGATAGGTCTCATTAGTCAGGGGCACGGATAGCACGACATAGTCGCTCTCGGCGAGGAGTTGTCGCATCTGCTCTCTGGGTAAAAGCATATCGACGTACCTGGCCTTACTCGCCTGTCTTGCCGACCTCCGGGTGGCGATAACTTTCATGCCAAAGGCTTTGGAAAGCCGCGCTACTTCGCTCCCGATATGGCCCTGGCCTATGATGCCCACCGTCTTGGAGCGCAGCACGGTTGGCATAAACCTTGTCCACTCGCGTTTTTGCTTCATCTGGAAGCTCAGCGGCGCGCCTTTGGCGAACATGAGCATCAGCCCGAGGACGAATTCACCGATTGGCGTGGCATGGATACCGCTGACTCCGGTGATGGTCACCCGGCTTCGCCAGATTTCGGTGTCCCGGAGGCGGTCGACACCGGCGGATGTCATCTGGACCCATTTCAACTTTGGGGCCCGCGTGATGATGTTCCCGGGCACGATAAAACCGAAAATCACATCGGTCCAGGCCAGCAGGGCATCGAGTTTCTCTTTTCCCGAGTTGTCGCCGCGGAGTTCAGCAACTGCTAGAGCGGCACCGTCTTTAACATTTATTTTGGGACTGACAAGGCCAATACGGCGTAGGCATTCTTCATCGGCAAAGGGCATGGACCTATCGAAAGCGGGCGTGACGACAAGCACATTTAGTCGTTTCTTTACTGACACGCGTACGACTTCGTCAGTTTCCTCCCAGGCATCGCCCTGTTCAATCCTCTCCACTGCTTTATCTATATCTATATTTCGCATCTCCCTAACCTCCCACTGCTTTGATGTGGAGTCTCCTTTACTTAACATTATTGTCATAACGTACTGCCTTCTCTCCGGCAATACGGCCTGAATTAATAGCAAAACCGAAGGCGCTGGCGCTGAGGGCGCTGCAGTATATTTCGGACTCCCAGCCGCTGGTAACCACACCGGCAGCGTATAGTCCCGGAATAGGGTTGTTTTGTTTATCCAGTACCTCCATATGTTCGTTTATTCTGATGCCGCCTATGGTATCCAGCATGACGGCCAGACCTCGAATGGCATAGTAAGGGGCCGTGTCCATAGGCTTCAGGTATCGCCGCTCCTTGGCGAAATCCTCGTCATATCCCTGGCGGCAGAAGTCATTATATTGAGATATGGTGTTTTTCAGGACTTCGGGTTCGGCTCCTATCCAGCGCGCTATTTCGTCCCAGGAATCGGCTATCTTTACCCTGCCTTTATCTGCCTCTACCCTTATCGCTTTTTCCAGTCCCGGCATTTTTCCCTCGAATATTTTTCGTGTCGCTGCATCAAAGAGGGCGTAAGAGACTTTATCCGGCTGGCGGAGCATGGCGTTCACGCTCTCGAAAACATGATAGCCGATTTCTTCATCGATAAACCGTTTTCCTTCTTTGTTCACCCAGACAGTGGAAGGGTCTCTCTCGAAGGTCATCAGGGGCCATTTATGCAGGTCGAACCTGGGCCCTTCTTTCACCATGGTGGCGGAGTCTTCGATAGCGGCTCCCGCTTCTTTAGCCAGGAACAGGCCGTCTCCCGTGAGGGGCAGGCCGCTTAAAGATAGCCCCTCGCAGTATGAAGGGAAATATTTTTTGAGAAGTTCATGATTCCCGGCAAAGCCGCCGGTAGCGATAATAACACATTCTGCTTTTATTTCTATCTCTTCATCATCTTTCACTACAAGAACGCCGGCAATTTTTCCGTCTTTGCCCCGTATGATTTTCTTACAGCTGCTTTGAAGGAGCACCTGCACTCCACTGTCGTGGCAATCCTGGGCCAGGACTTTTATCAGATGTGCGCCATTGCCTTTGGGGTTGTGCTGTACGGGTGGCTGCTGGCCCGGGTAGAAACGGATGAGGTTAAACTCCAGCCCCTTTTCCTCCAGCCATAGGATTGTGTCTCCCGATTTACCGAGAAACGCACGGAGAATCGCGGGGTCGATGCGACTCCAGTGCGCCCAGTCCATAGCCTTCTTGAAAAGAAAATCTCTATCGGCCACGATTTTCTCCCGTGCCTGGACGGGGCTTTCACAGGCAAAAAGCCCCCCGGCCAGGGCGGTATTACCTCCCAACCTGCTCCGCTTCTCCACTACCACGATGCCGGTTGCCCCTCTTTCCGCCGCCGTCAGCGCCGCCGAAAGGCCAGCCCCTCCCCCGCCGATAATCACCAGCCTGGCCCTAATAGTATTACCTTTTATCCTTTTTAAAGTCATTATATCAGTTCTTCTTTTTTCACAAATAGTGTGTCATTGCGAGGAGTCCCGATATAATCGGGACGACGTGGCAATCCCCATTTGAAGCCTTTATAGGATTTCTTCGTTTCACTCTCAATGACAAATCTTGGTTAATAAATGATTTCGATGAGTTAATTTCCGTCTCTAGCCAGTTCTATTTTGCTGAATCTTTCCGCTCCTTTATCCGTAATCAGGTAGGTATATCCCATGCCGCAGGCATCGCCGCCGATTTTAGTCATAATACTCGGATGAATCGCCAGTGTCATGCCCGCCTGGAGTATCATGGCATTGGACTCGGTAATAGACCAGAAATCGAGCGCATCCAGGCCGATGGCATGACCGGGACGGAGCGGCGAGATATATCCGTTCTCGCGGACGGTATCCACCAGAGCGTGGTACATATCGGAGACTTTTGTCCCGGGACGCAGGATGGCCAGGGCAGCTTTGTTGGCTTTCTCCCATACGCCGACCATTCTCTCTATTTGCGGCGGATATTTGCCCACGGGCAGGGTAACCGGAAGCTGTGCATAGTAACCTTCATAGGCGGGTGTAATTTCCATGAACAATGTATTGTTAGCTTTCAGCCTTTCTCCGGTCGGCCCGAAAGTCATGTTCATCCTTGAGCCTTCGGCATCTATCAGGTCGAAGGAATATTCACAGCCCATCTCGTAATTTGTCTTCTTGACCAGTCCGTAGATTTCGTAGTCGCTGAGGCCCGGGCGGACTGTCTTTTTCAGCATTCTGTAAACCTCATCGGCGATGGCAGCGGCATGGCGCATTTTCTCGATTTCTTCGGCGCTTTTTATCGACCGCAGCTGCTCAAGAATTTTGGTCGAATCTACAAGTCTTTCCCCGAAACCCTCTTTTACTGCCAGGTATATCGGGACTGAGATACATCCCATACCGATAATGCCAATCTGGTTGCCCTGATATAAACGGGACAGCTCTTTTTTAACCTGTTCCGAGGAATCGGTCGTTTCCCGCAAATCAAGTAAATCGAAGGCCTCCAGTGTTTTGCGGATTTTCGATGAAGAGGACTGGCCGGGTCCCATCAGAAAAACAGGGCGGCCTTCCCGAGGGAAAATGCAGCATCCTCCCCTCCCCCAGCCGGTGATATAGCGGATGTTGCCCCGGGTGAAGTCGTCCGCCTGCCCCACGACGAGGAGACAGTCTACCTCCTCTTTCTTCATAAGTGTGCTAATGGTATTATAGCGTCGCTCGAATTCCTGCTGTGAAATGCCCATATCAATACCTCCTTAAACATGGCCGCCATCGACCAGGAATGTCTGCCCGACGATTTGTCTGGCGAGGTCCGAGGGCAGATAGGCTATCATGTTGCCCACGTCCT
>JBGPRB010000017.1:0-23045 GCA_041489355.1 Dehalococcoidia bacterium | reverse complement strand
GGTAAAAGTCCCTATCATGCTTGAATTCGAACCGATTGGCGATTACTCCCTTCTCAATTCGCTGCTTAAGGAGGCGAAGCTGGCGGGTGTCACCACGGTTTCCTGTAATATTGAGTGTTTTAATGAGAGCCTCCGTCCGGAAATAATGCCGATGAAGGGTCAAATTCCCGTGGCTATATATATAAAAACCTGGGAGAAATGCCTTGATATCTTCGGTAAAAACGAGGTATTCACCGTGGCGGTTGTCGGCATCGGTGAAGAGGACAGGTCAATCATGAGAGGTGTTGAAATGGCGGCTTCTCACGGCGTCATGACCTTCCTGGTGCCGCACAGTCCGGCCATAGGTGCTGCCTACGAGGATATGTCAGCCCCGGGCGCCGACAGGATGCTTTCGCTCTATTCGCGGGCGGTGGCTATTTATGAGAAATACGGATTAGACCTGTGTGCCTCTCAGGCAGGCTGTGTCAGGGGCGGCGGCTTCAGCGCGATAAAGGATGTCGCCAGATTTGGAGTCTGATTTTACAAAGTCTGTAAGGGAAACAGAATAAAAAATATAAAAATAGAGGAGAAACTGTATTATGTCGAACATGGCGATAGCAACTTACACGGATGAAGTTGGCGTTCTGGGGAGAAAAAAATAACGCTGCAAACACACGGGGTGATAGTCCCGGCGACTTTACAGGACGAACTAGAAAGAGGGTGGAACGCCCCGGCTATCAAGAACGGGAGATTTGTCTTCTGCCTTGAATCTCCTGATGATGGCAGGCTTACCACGGTGCTTATTATCAACGGTAAGTTCGCTGGAAAGTCTCCTTTCCATATGGTCAAGACGGACTCTGGAAAGTTTGAGGTTTGGGAAGGTGAGAAAAAATACACGGATATTGTCCTGCTCCCCCGTCCGGAGTTTTATGACAAATTCACCAGTGATGGCGTCCGCATGTCCGACATTGCGGTTATCGGCGAGCCCGACCACTTACGCTCCGTCCTGAACCAGAGGTGCGGCTACCAAAGGATAGGCAAGGCGTGCAAGTTCTGCGCCGTCGAAAGCTGGTGGGCCGGCTACACGGATAAATCTCCTGCTCACGTGGCAGAGGTTGCCGAAGCCGCATTTAACGAAGGAATTATAAGGCATGTCACCCTCAGCACCGGCACCAGGCTCAGTGTGGGCAAAGGACTGGAGGACCTGGTGGAGACAGCCAGGCTCATACAGAAGCGAGCCAGCGTTACCATGACGCTTAATTTTGAACCCCTGGCCGATTACTCGCTGCTTGAGTCCCTCCTGCGTGAGGGGAAAGAGGCGGGCGCCACCACCACCCTCTGCAGCATTGAATGCTTCGATGAGAGCCTCCGAGAAGATATCATGCCCATGAAGGGGAAAAACACGATAGAAGACTATATGAGGGTGTGGGAAAAGTGCGTCGATATCTTTGACCACAACGAGGTCTACACCATGGTCATTGCCGGTCTCGGCGAGAGTGACGAATCCATCCTCAGAGGCGTGGAACTGGCCGCTTCCATGGGAGTAGTTGTTTCCATAGTCCCGCATACTCCGATGAGGAAAGCCGTTTACGAGGATATGACGCCGCCGGGTGTTGAGAGAATGTTACGCCTTTATGCGGAAGCCCTGCCTATCTATGAGAGGTATGGCCTGAAGCTTTACGGCGGCACCGGAGGAATTTACACCTCGCTTAAAGGCATGTAAATGCGTCTGGATGGCGAAGGGGAGAGTTCGGCATGGGTGATAGAATTCCTCTTTCTGAAGAACCGATAGCTGACATGGACGCTGTTATTCAATACGATAAGGGCGCCAGACTCTACATGATGCCCGAATATAAGTATTTCGTCAGGAAAATTCTGAAAAGGGGAATAAGGAGCGGCCGGGTACTCGACATCGGCACTGGCTCAGGTCTACTGGCTATTGAACTGGCGAAAGCTAGAGACTGCCATTTCGATATCGTCGCCCTGGATATCTCAAAGAACATGATAAGCAAAGCCAGGGAAAACGCCCGGCGCTATGGCGTCGAAAACAGGATAAAATTCCTTGTGGCTACGGCCGCTGCCCTGCCCTTCGCCGATAATTCCTTCGACCTGGTGATGAGCTACGCGTCATTGCATCACTGGTCTGAACCTGTGGCTGTGTTTGATGAGGTAGCCAGAGTAACCAAAGCGACTGGATACGCCATTATCAGGGATAACAGAAGGGTTTACCAGAGCCAGGTATGGGAGGTTATTATCTGGCTTATTTCCAGGTTCATGAACAAACGCCACCGAGAAAACTGGCCCAAAGCGATTCTCGCCAGTTACACTGTACCGGAAATTAGCGGGATTCTCTGCGGGTCCCGTTTGCGTAATTACCGGGTAAGCAGTGACTTTGTTTTTATTGATTTATGTATTGAATCTTCCAGAAATAGACCAGAGAACTGGAGTAAAAGCTGATGTTGGAACATATATATTTATGCCAACAATGTAGAAATGTATTCAGGTTACCCGCGGACAGTGCCCACACGCTGGAGAAAGAGTTACAGTGCCCCCGGTGCGGCGATTCTCAAATCAAAAAATTGCCCTCCTGGGTGCCGGCTGGTTCTGATTTATCCGAGGGTCAATCTCTGTGGCAATATGAATGTCAGCAATGTCGAAATGTATTCAAGCTGCCGGTCCCCGGCAGCCCCTCGCAGGAGAAAGCAATACGATGCCCTGCGTGCGGAGGAGGGCACATTCACCGGATAACCGCTAGCAGTGTCGTGCCATTATATTGCGGCTGATAACAGACCTTTCAGGCCGTGAGCCTCCAGGCTGAAATAATAACCAGGTAACAGCTTTAGAATTAAGGGCTATATTAAGCACTTTTTCTCTTCGCCACTTCTGGTTACCTTACTCTACACCTTCTCGGCCGCCGCACTTAATCCGGTAAGGCGTCCGGTCATCCAGGCAAAACCGTGGCTGAGTCCGGCGCACATCGTGGGATAATCCACCGCAAAGCGGTTGCCGACCGTGTTCCCGGCCAGGTACAGCCCCGGAATTACTTTCCGGTCTTTATCGAGCGGCTGGAAAGAGGTATTGGTGTTTAGTCCCCCCAGGATGACCAGTATGTGCTGCTCGATGATGCCGGCGTAGAACGGTGGCTTTTCCACAGTGAAGAAGCGGTCGGCGCGCTTGCCGAAATCAAGGTCTTTCCCCATTTTTGCCAGTTGATTATTTCGCTCTATCGTAGCCTTGAATGTCTTGACAGGAACATCCATCTTTTGCGCCAGTTTCTCAATGGTGTCCGCTTGTACCGCGGTCTCCGCGATGCGCGCGCGGACCATGGGATTAGTCTGGCTGAAGGTGCCCAGCCCCACCCCCATGCTGGTTATCTCTGTTTCCCACTTGCTATCGAATACCTGCCAGACCCTCTTGCCGGGCTGCTTTACCAGCGAGTTGGCGCAGCTCTGGGCAGGCACATCCTCGTTTTCGAACCGTTCGCCGTCGATGTTTACCCGCAGGAAGGCGTTTTGCCCCGTAACTGGGACAGTGGCATGGGACATAGGGGCGTGGGGTCCCGGCTCCATCACCCCGCCGACCAGCATCGCCATCTGGTGTCCGTCGCCGACATTCAGCGGTTCCGGCGCGTCCAGGAGGTCCTGGTTGCGGGTCATGTAAATGTTGTGTTCCCGCGTCACTTCCACGGCGATGGAGCAGTATTTTTCCACCATCCAGGGATTGTTCCCGTAATCGCCGGTGCAGATAATCACCGCTTTGCGGGCGTTCAGCTGAATGTAGTGACCGGCTCTATCGCGGGCGATAACACCGGTTACCCTACCGTTTTGCTGCCGGATAAGCTGCACGGCCGGTGTCTGGTAACGGATATCCACGCCCAGCTTGAGCGCCCGGTTCTGCACGATATCTAACGCCAGTTTGTGGCAGAGTCCCTGGACCTTGCCGTCGGTGTGGGTATGGCTGGTCGGAAAGTCCGGGTAGTACTCGGTTTTCGGGTCGTACCCTGCCGGGCGGGGCCACTGGGTGAGGACTGTCCTAACACCCTCGGCATCGGTGATATCCATGAGCCAGTCCAGGACTCCCCCGCTGCGGTCAGCCCATACCCGGTAGAGGCGCTGGTCCGGCTTATTGGCTCCCCATTTCATGAGCTGGAGGCAGACTTCATCTTTATCGATTTTGACTCCCATTTTTTTCTGCAAGCGGCTGTCAATGGCGCCAACCATACCCCCGCCCCACCGGTAGGTAACATGCTTGTCAATCTGAATGACTTTAGCACCTGCCTCTGCCGCTGAAAGCGCCGCTGCCTTACCGGATGTCCCTGCACCCACTACCACTATATCTGTACTGAATATTTCCTTAATATCTTCTGACGGAATCGGTTGTTGTGGCACCACAAACTTCTTTTTATTCCTTTTTTGTACTTCCACTCGTTTACGCTCCTTCGTATTCTTAAATATTTGACCCGCCCCCGACAGTTGCACCGGCTCTCATGTTAGAGCCACACTCAAAAATAGCCTCTGGTAACGGCGGACGGTAATTCCTGGTATTTTGAGGACGTACCTGATTATATTCTTTTCTCCATTGTTCTATCAATAGCCTTACTTCTTCAGGTTATGGTTGTTAACCGTAGATTAGGTGCAACCGCTTTGCGTTTTTACTGGTTTTGCGTAATATCATAATAATTTTAGGGGTGTTCTGCCCCCAATTGCAGAGACAAGTCATTAGTCATTATATCACAGATAACGGCTGCTCCGATGGAACCCGGTACTTAATACTGGCTAACGGTTTCGCCGGGTACTTGCTGATTGGCAAAAAAGGTGAGAGAATAGTAAATATCAGTCATTTACTATTTAGGACTTGCGAAACTAACTCAGGAGGTGGCGAAAATGGTTAAAATGACAAGGTCGGTCGCAGAAGTAATGCTGGGTGATGTACCTGAGGAAAAACGTTTCTGGAGCAGTGATGGAAGGTATCTGAAGAACCTGGAAGAACTGAAGGACGCTCTGGAGCAGATGGCTGAGGAGACCTTCAGCTATCACTCGAGTGAAACCAAGACCGACTTCAGTAACTGGGTTAAGGATGTCGTCGGCGACGAGAAGCTATCCAGAGACTTGCTGAAATCCACTACCAAAGAACAGGCTGCCAGGGTGGTCGCCGAAAGAGTCCGGTGGCTAAAGGGTAAACTGGGTACATTTTAGCCGTCGCCAAAGCATAAAAAATCGAATAATGAAAAGACACGCCAGAGTTGGTACATCACAGTACCGATAAAAAGCTGTGATGGCGTTATATCATACTAAGGGATACGTCCGTTTTTCGCCACTGGTAGAGTCCGTCCCATTAAAATATCATCAGGAACGACCAGTAGACCGCTACGTTAATGATGGTCAGTGGCACGCCGATTTTAATGAATTCCATGAAGGTCAGGGTAGCGCCGCCTCTCTTTTCTGCATTCTGGATGATGATAACATTGCTCGCTGCGCCAAGAATAGTAAGATTGCCCGCAATAGTGCTGCCGGCGGCCAGCGCCATCATTCCCTTGGTCAAAGCCCCCGCCTGTGTCAGCACGGGCAAATATAAAGCCACCAGGGGAACATTGGAAAGCAGCTGACTGAGGACGACACTCACCCCCAGAATCATACCCGTCGAGGTCAGATTGAGATTCGTGGCTTTAATCGCCGACTGGAAAAAGCCGGAGTCCCAGACGCTCTGCATAAGAACAAACATAGCCGCGAAGAAAATCAGCGTAAACCAGTCGAGACGTTTCAATATGCCCGGTCGCTTTGGTAGAAACACTATAATCGGCAATGCTGCGGCGAGGGCGATATACGTCAACCTGAAATCGATATCCAGCCCGGCGAGCACCGTGCCAATTTTGGCTACGATTAAAATAACCAGTAATATCAGAGAAATTTTGGATAGGCTGGCCAGCCTCGTGTCCTTTATCGGCTCCATGGCGTACTCCAGAGGTTGACTGTGAAAATACTTCCTGTAGAACAACCTCAATAGCAGATAAGCAAGCAACAGGTTTACCAGTGTCGGCACCAGGAGATATTTCAGGAAAGTAACGAATGGATTAGGCACACCACCATGGATAGCTATCAGCAGGTTCTGGGGGTTGCCTATCGGGCTCATGACGCTGCCGATGGTCACGGCAAAAGCCAGGGAAAGCAGTAAAATTTTGGGCGTCGCATTGGCCTTGCTTGCCAGAGACAGCATAATAGGCGTGCCGATGATAGCCAGCGTGTCGTTCAACAGCAGCGCCGAGAGCATACCCATACCGAGTAGAATAAAGAGCACCAGGGTCTTCAGCGAACGGGCCTTTCTGAATAGTCCGTAGGCCAGATGGCCGAGATAGCCGCTGTCTTCCAGCGCCTGACCGATGACGAAGACACCGAACAGGAAAAGCATCACGTCGGTGTTTATCGCCTGCAACGCCCTGCCCGGCGATATTTGCCCGGTGACCAGAACGACCAGCGCCCCCAGCAGCATTATCTGCCAGATACGGAGTCTGATATTGCCGACCTGACGAACGGCGATAAGGATAAATACGATAGCGAGGGTTATTATCGAAATCATCTAAGGTTGAAGCTCATCGGATGGGAATTTCTCGACTTTCGGGAGGACATCAGCTCGTCGTACTGATTACACCAAGTGATTTCAGTCCGCCTATAACCATGCTGACCGCGATGGCGGCGAGCAGCAGACTGAATATCCTGGAGATAGCCGTAAGTCCACCCTGCCCCATGAAACCTGCAATTTTCTGACTCAAAAGGAAGATAATCCAGGTGACAAGCATATTAATAGCGAAGGATATGAGCACCATGTAAAGAGGAAACCGTCCTGCCAGGAGCAGCAGGGTGGTTATGGTGGCAGGACCAACCGTCAATGGTGTGCCGATAGGGACCACCGCCACCATCTCCTCTTTAACGGCCGTAATCATATGACCTGTTACCATATACCTTATCGAAAGTATCAGCAGGATAATCCCACCGGCTATCGCGAATTCGGGCACTTTGATATTCATTACATTTAAAATAAACTGGCCGAAGAAAAGAAATATCAGACCGACGACCGTCGCTGTCAGCACCGCGTAATGGATCATCTTGCGGCGCTGCCGCTTGTCCATGTCCTGGCCAGCCGTGATGAGGAACGGTAGATTGCCGAAAGCATCGATAACGATGAACAGGGGCACGAAGGTCATCACGAAGTTTTGCAGTTGTTCAGCCATGATATGACGTCCCCTCCCGGGTGAATATCCTTATCAATTATATTATAGCCTTTTTTTCATGATAAGTTTATCATCCCCGGGGGTATAGAAATCAGGGATTCGGGCGATTAGTTCATAGTTGCGGCTGAGGTAAAAGCGCCTGGTGTTTTCATATGGTGGCGTCGAGGATGTCTCGATAATAGCCATCCTGCCCCGGGCTTTCTTTATCGCCGTCTCGGCGGCTTCCGAGAGGGCTTTGCCGATACCTCGACCGCGCTTTTCCCGGTCGACCGCCACCCAGTAAATGTCCCAGGTGCCGACGGTGCATGGTGTCTCGCCGAAGCAGATATACCCCGCCACCCCTTCATCATCCTCGGCTATCAATGTGTGGTATCCCGACTTCGGGTCACTCAGGTAGCTGTCAATGACCTCCTCGGCCACCACCACCTCGAAAGGCTTAAATTCGGGCGTATTCTTCAGTATCTGTATCAACGCCCGCTTGTCTTTTCCGGACATCGGGCGGATTCTGACGGTCATATTCTTCTCTCTCCACTGCGAGACTAACAATCGTCTCGATAAACTCCGGGTATCCCATACCGGCGGCGCTGGACTGACGGGCTGCCCCGGTACCGGGAGAGATATCCGGATTGGGGTTGACCTCAATAACGTTAAGTTTCCCGGCTTCATTCATACGCATGTCCATCCGGGCGTAGCCGCTGCCGACCAGTAATCGGAAAGCCGCCAGGGCGGTGTGGGCAATGTACCTCCGCTCTTGAGCGTTGACTTCAGCCGGACAGATTACCTTGGTGCCCTTGAAGTAGGTGCTGTCCGGTTCCCACTTTGCGGCAAAAGTCAGAATCCGGGGCACCTCCGGCGATAGCGAATAGACTATTTCCGATACGGGCAGCACCACACACCGGGAGTTGCCCATTACCGTGGCGTTAAATTCACGTCCGCCGATAAATCGCTCGACCAGAGCGCCGCTGTTATATGATTCGCTTATAGCTCGTACCTGTCTCTCCAGTGACGGGAAATCCGTGACCAGGCTGTCTGCCGAAATACCATGGCTGGCGTCCTCGCCGCGAGGCTTGACGATGCACGGATATTCCAGCCGAAACGTATTGAGGGTCTGGGGGTTAATTAGCTGGAAGTCCGGTGTAGGAATACCGGCGTCTTTCAGAATTACCTTGACCTTGGCCTTGTCCAGGGCGAGCCGGATAATCGAAGCCCGGCAGCCGGTGTAAGGAATCCCCCGTTCCATAAGGGTCTCCGGTACCAGTGCTTCTGTTTCGGGTTCGCCGCAAAACCCTTCGAAAAGGTTAAAAACAACATCGACACCCAGAGCGGCGAGCTTCTTCCTGGCCTCCTCGAACGGCGGTATCAGCGGCAGAAGCGTCACCTCATGCCCGAGCTCTATTAACGCCTGATGCACGGCAGTGACGGCTTCAAGAACGCCCAGTACCGCCTTTTCTTCGTGGTTGTTGTCATAGCGTGATGATTGCGGCTCGTTATAAACGATGGCTACACGCTTACGCATTGCGGGTACCTCTCAAGGGCAGTGTCGAACACGGCGCCAATTATTCCTTCATGGGTCCACCCCATTTTAATGGCCATAATAATCAGGTCGCTATAGTTCCCCAGTCCGGGTAGAGGATTTATCTCGATAAAGTAGGGTTCGCCATCACGACTAACCCGGAAGTCGACCCGGGAGAAGTCCCGGCAGCCTAGTGCTTTAAAAGCTCTGAGGCTGAAATCCTCCAGTTTATCCAGGATATCTCCGGGCAGGCAAACGGGCGATTCGTAGTCGACCAGATTAACGTAATCTCGCTTCACTTCGAGCGAATAGACAAAATGCTTTTCTTGCTTTTTCGGCAGGATACGCATCATTCCCACCAGCCTCGGGGGTGAGTTGCCGATAACTCCCACCGTCACCTCGTCGCCATCGATAAACTCCTCGACCATTACCGGCTGGCTGTAGCCCTTTAAAATTCTGCTCACTTCCTCTTCGGCCTGCGGAATATTATTAGCTAAAGAACTCAGACGGATGCCTTTGCTCGAACCTTCATAAGCCGGCTTGATAATCGCCGGAAATGGAAAACCCTCCCAGGATATCTGGCCCAGTTCTTCCTCATCGGTGACCAGCCGCCATTTCGGTGTATCGATGCCTTCCGCCGCCACCAGCTTTTTGGTTACCGGTTTATCCAGGCATATCGCCAGGCATTGAGGGTCGGAGCCGGTATAAGGAATATCCAGCATCTCCAGGATGGAAGGCACCTGAGCCTCGCGGCTGCGGTAGTTGCCCCTGCCCTCGGCGATGTTAAAGACGATATCCACCTTCTCGCGGCGTATATTTTCCAGGAACTGTGCACCGCCGCCCAGCCTGACGACATGATGCCCTTTTGACTCAAGGGCCGCCGTGATAATCTCCACCGTTTCCGGTGAGTCGTATTCTTCAAGAGCATCATCGACGGTATAATGCTCCAATCCTTCCTGTGGAAGGGTTTTAAGATCGTACGATAACCCGACTTGCATCTACCTCTCCTTTAGCTCTTACCGGCATATCGGCATCCGCCAGCAGACTCTCCACGACTCCGCTGACCGGCGGTGCGGCCACGGCTTCTTCCCTGCGGTTCTGCGAATTCGGATTGCGGTAACGGAATACCTTTCCCTCGTAATTCTTCAGCAGTAGCTCATCATCGTTCATCGATAGCACGTAGTTCGGCTGCAAAGGTACCTTGCCGCCGCCCTGTACCAGGTCCACGACGAAAGTGGGTACAGCCATGCCGGAGGTATACCCGCGCATTCCCTCTATTATCCTTATACCCACATCCACCGATGTACGAAGATGTTCCGTACCCTGTACTTCATCACACTGGAAGAGATAGTAGGGCCGTACCTTTGCCTTCAGCAAGCCCTGGCACAACTTCAACTGAGTCTCCACGCTATCGTTAATGCCGCGTAGCAGCACCGTCTGATTATTCACCGGGACGCCGCTGCGTAACAGACGGTCGCAGGCTGCCGCCGACTCAGGTGTTATCTCACGGGGGTGATTGAAGTGGGTATTGAGCCATATCGGGCCATACTTCGATAGCATGTCGCACAGCTCGGCGTCAATACGCTGGGGCAGCACTACCGGGAACCTGGTGCCGATACGTATAATCTCGACATGCTTTATTTCTCTTATCCTGGAGATAATAGCCTCCAGATGGCCGGTTGACAGCGTTAGCGGGTCGCCGCCGGAGAGAATGACATCCCTGATATTTGTGTTCCGGCGCACATAGTCCAGCATCCCCTCTACCTCGGCGCTGGTACGCACCCACCCGCCGTGTCGCCACTCCCTTTTCCTGGTGCAGTGGCGGCAGAGCATCGGGCAGATATCGGTCAGCACCATCAGCACCCTGTCCGGGTAGCGGTGGACCAGGCCGGGCACCACGGAGTCTTCTTTCTCTCCTAACGGGTCTTCCAACCCCATGCTGCTCATGGTTATTTCCAGAATAGAAGGTATCGCCTGTTTCCTTATGGGGTCATCAGGGTCATCCGGATTGATAAGCGAGAGGTAGTACGGAGTGATTGAGAGAGGATAGCGCTTGGTCACCTGTCTGATTTGCGCCTGTTCCTCGATTGACAATGGTACCAGCTGGCTCAGCTGGTCGATAGTGGTAATCCTGTTACGGAATTGCCATTTCCAATCTTTCCAGGAACTGTCTGATACATTCCTGAAAAGTTTGTATCTACCGGTGGCGGTACTGGGAGGTTCTTCCTCAGGGTTTTTGATTATTACAGGTCTACTGGGAGGTTCTTCTGCTTCGTTTCTGCTGTAATTTCCAACTGTGACTTCTCCGGGTAAGTGGCAAGTTTGACTTTTCGGGGCCACCGATGGTGTTTTCACTTTTTCTTTTTCAACACTCCTTTTTATATTAGTATTTGTAACATTTGTTACGTTTTATTCGTTAATCTCTAGTTATAACTTGACATTCCTGTTATAATATATAGGAATAAATGTTCCTTAATTTAAATTATACAACCTCGGTAAAAATTGTCAATAGGTTTTTTAGGGTAATACTTGAAAGAATAAAAATTTTTCTGTGATAGTAACGCAGGTGAGGAGGTGCTAGTATGCCGGGATGGAAGTTCCTGACCAATCATGCCCAGGTTTTATGCTTAATCGCCCAGCAACCACGCATCACAGCGCGAGAAATTTCATCGACAATCGGTATCACGGAAAAGGCAACCCGCAACATCATCAATGACCTCGAAATTGACGGCTACGTTACAAAAAAAAGAGAGGGACGCCGCATCAGATATAGAGTTGACCCCGACCTCCCCCTGAGGAGCGAGGCCCAGCAGGACAGGGCCATTGGCGACCTCCTGGAAACTCTCGGCTGGAAAAGGCGAAGAAGTCAGATAAAGAAAGCCGTTACCGTCTAGTATGAGCTGAGAGCATTTACCCCGGTATATAAAATAAACCTCCAAAACATTTGAAATAGTATTCATCCAGCTACTGCTCTTTCAAAGTGTTTCCCCAACCTCTAACATTCGGAAACCAATATTTATATCTCGACCCCGCTATGACACTTGACAACTATTGCATTGGTATTATAAAGTTTTGCGAACCTTATTTTTATGATAATATAGCAAACTGTATTCAAACCCCGCTTTCACTTGTTACTTGGCGAATGTTATTAGCGAAATATTGGTATTATGTAAATTGTATTTAATTTACTTGTTGATAAAGTAATCTATAAATTCATAGAGAATTTTATATTGAAATTTGTATATTGCCATGTTAAATTGCAAATACCGCAACACCGAATAAAAAGATAAGAATCTAGGGAGGTGATAGGTATGTAAGACTCGGGAAATGAAAACTGCAAGGTACTTCGCAGATAAACAGGAGGAACATCCATGTGGAAAAAAATTAGTAAATACGCAATACCAATCATAATCTGTTTAGTTGTTATTTTGACCGTAATTCCCGGCTGCACCAAAGAAGCCACACCGGCACCCGCACCAGCTCCGGCACCGGCACCGGTAAAAGATAAAATCGTCGTCGGTATGTCAAGACCACTTTCTGGTCCCCTGGCCGTAATTGGAGACTCGGCGTTCAAACCCATCTATGAGACATGGGTCCCTGAGGTCAATAAAAGTGGCGGTATATATGTGGCGGAATATGGCAAGAAACTACCCATCGAGCTAAAAATATATGACGATAAGAGTGATGTGGGCACCATGACGAGGCTGACGGAAAAACTGATAACCGAGGACAAGGTCGACTTTCTATGGCCCGCCTGTGGCACCTCTTTCCTCTTTGGTCAAGCCCCTATCGCCAATAAGTATAATTATCTACTGCTGACCGCCGAGGGTGGTGCCACGACGATGAGGGACTCGATGTATAGCCTGCCCAACCTGTTCGTCAGCTTGAGTTTTTCCGATTGGTTCGAGCTGCCGGTTTTTGCTGACCTTCTGGCGGCAAAAGGCGCCAAGACGGCATATGTAACCTACATCGCTGACCTCCATGGCATCGAGTATTCCGGCGTAGCTGGTAGCGAATTCTCGAGGGTGGGAATCAAAATCCTTGGCAACGTGAGCCTTCCTCCCGACCTTAAGGACTTCGCGCCCATAATAAAGGATGCTCAGGCGTCTGGTGCCGATGTCTTTTGCTGTTTTGCCTACCCTGACCAGATTATGCCTGTTACTGGAACGGCAATGGCGCTTAACTATAATCCCAAGGCCATGATATGCGGACCCGGGGCCAATTTCGGGTTTTACCATACCGCGTTTGGCCCAGCGGTGGAGGGAGTATGTTGTTTTGCTACCTATGCCCGGGGCCAGACTCCCGCACTCGACGCATTGGCTGATAAACTCTACAACGGCAAGCCTGAAGATATCAACGACTGGTGGGGACATCCACTCTATTGGGCGTCACTTGACATCTGGAAGGCGGCTATCGAGAAGGCTGGGACACTTGACCAGAAAAAGGTAAGAGACATAATTGCTACCACGAAGCTTGATACAGTTCTGGGACCGACCTGGTTTACGATGTTCGGTGATGGCGGTGGATTTTTGGCCAAGGAGACCCACCCCGGGGAGATTGGTCAATGGATAAAAGGGAAGTGTGAAGTCGTAGGAGGCAATAAGCCTACCGCATCATTTGTGTATCCCAAGCCGCCGTGGCCAGCACCAGCAAAGTAATATCGAGTTTAAGAGCTTAGCAGTAATAATAAGCAGGCTGTCTAAAGGGCTTATAACAACTCTTAAGAGTGGTTATTCCCTCGAAAAGACGTATTCTGTGCTTTTTAGGCAGCCTGCGTACATGATTTGCACGTATAAATAATTATGATTATAAAAGCCCTGGATATAGTAGTTTCTGGCCTATTGATGGGTGGCATCTATGCCCTGATCGCTATGGGGCTTAATCTGCAGTACGGCGTTGCCCGGGTGCTGAACATATCTCATGGCGAATTTATTATGCTCGGGGCTTTCATCACCTGGGCGTTGTATTCAGCCTTTGGGATTAACCCGCTGATTTCCCTGGCTATTTGCGGTCCTCTTACATTCGTAATCGGTTTTCTACTTTATCGGACTTTGTTCACAAGCCTTAGAACTAAGTCGGCATCCCCGGGCGTATATGAGAGCAATTCTATGCTTGCCACTTTCGGGCTACTCTTCATCATACAAAATATAGCTTTATCCATATGGGGTGGTGCCATGAGGGGGTACTCTTATTTAAACTTTGGGGTCAATTTTGTGGGAACGGTATTTGCTGCCAATCGCCTGGTAGCCCTTTTGTTTGCTGTAGTCATAGGTTTAGCCTTCTATCTCTTTTTAGCCCGCACCCGCATGGGCAAGGCCATCAGGGCAGCAGCTCAAGATGCGACGACGGCTGGACTCATGGGGGTAAATATCAACCTGATGCTGGCTTTATGCTTTGGCCTTGGTGCGTTAATGGCCGGTGTTGCCGGCATGTTGATAAGCATGTGCTACCCTCTTTACGCAACTATGGGTCTGGAATACACCATAATCGCCATCATTGTGGTCGTCCTGGGCGGGATGGGCAGTATCCCCGGCAGTTTTATCGGGGGTTTTATACTCGGTCTTATCGGCAGCATAGTAAGTAGCTGGCAGCCTGGTTTGGCAATTGCTGCTTATTATGTGCTCTTCATGCTCCTGCTCTTGTTGAAGCCGACAGGCATTATGGGAAAGTAACGTAGAGAAATGAATAGTGTAAAAGTTATTTCTAAAAAGTCCTTTTTACCGGGGTTACTTTTTGTAATCTTAATCCTGTTAGCTACTTTACCCCTCTATGGCTCCTCTTATAATGTCGTGCTGCTGACCGGCATCCTCATGTATATCATCATTACCGTGAGCTGGACAATCTTTTCCGGCACAACCGGCTACATCTCGCTGGCGCCGGCGGCATTTTTTGGGGTCGGCATATATACTATGGCCATATTGGGGCATATTTTACCCATGCTTGCCGTTGTTATTATTGGTGGTCTCATCAGCTTCATACTTGCCCTTCTCGTCGGCGCCCTGACCCTGAGGTTGAGGGGCATCTATTTTGCCATCTTCACTTTCGGACTCGTTGTGCTCATTAAGGAGTTGCTGCTATTTTGGGAGATTGTTGTAACGCGTACGCGTGGCAGATTCGTTGTCCTGGAAAGTAACAACACTATTTATTACGTAATCCTCAGTATTTTTGTGGTATCACTAATCACCGCCTATCTTATCCGAAATTCTAAATTCGGGTTAGCCCTGCAGAGCATTGGTGAAAACGAGGAAGCCGCGGCTCATCTAGGCGTTAATGTAACATGGGTAAAGGTGATCACCTTCGCCATTAGCGCTATTTTCATGGGAGCCGCCGGGGCCATCATGGCGACAAAATGGACATATATTGACCCGTACGTTGCCTTTAACCCGCTTTTTTCTTTTCTGCCTGTTTTAATGGCCATTTTTGGTGGCATGGGGCAACTCTATGGTCCGGTAATAGGCGCAGCTATCTTTGCCTACCTGGAAGAGCTCTTGTTAACGAGATTCCCCTATTATTACATGCTTGTTTTTGGTATCATATTAGTAGTGGTTATATTGTACCTGCCCCAGGGTCTGGTGGGCGTGGTACAGAAGCTGCGAAGGCGTATTTCGGGAGAAGAACGTGCACATACTTGAAGGTGAAAAGGTCACCAAGTATTTCGGCGGTCTAGCCGCTGTATCCGATGTCAGTTTCTATATCGACCAGGGTGAAGTAGTCGGCCTGATTGGCCCTAACGGCGCTGGTAAAACGACCCTGTTCAACCTGATATCAGCGGCCCTTGTACCCAAGCCTGGAATAATTCAATTCAAAGGCAAAAATATCACCGGTCTTAAGCCGTACAAAATCTGCCGGATGGGAATTGCCAGGACTTTTCAAACAGTCAAGATATTCCCCAATTTGCCGGTCCTGGAAAATGTACGCGTGGGGGCGTTTTTCGGACCGCCAAAAAGTCCGTCATCCACCCAAGCAACCAGAGAAGCTGCGGAGTTGCTGGATTTCGTGGGATTATCAAAAGTAAGCAACTCACCTGCCAGAGACCTTACACTGGCTAACCAGAAACGGCTTGAAGTAGCCAGGGCAATGGCCACCAAGCCGGAGCTGCTATTGCTCGATGAAATGATGGCAGGACTCAACCAGACCGAGATCGCCCAGGCCATGGAACTGGTAAAGCAGATAAGAGACAAGGGAATTACGATTGTCATGATTGAGCACGTCATGAAAGCCATCATGAACGTATGCGACCGCATCATTGTGCTTCATCACGGTAAAAAAATAGCCGAAGGAACCCCGCAGGAAATCGCCAATAGCAAAACAGTAGTTGAGGTATACCTGGGAGTACAGACCAATGCTGGAAGTTAACGGTCTCAATACCTTTTACGGACAGATTCAGGTACTCTGGGACATCTGTCTGAAAATTGAAGAAGGAGAAATTTTAGCGCTCGTCGGGGCTAACGGCGCCGGCAAAACCACCCTGCTTCACACTATCTCCGGCATACTGCGCCCGACCTCGGGTACGGTGAGTTTCCTCGGCCAGAGAATCGATGGCCTATCGCCACACACTATTGTCGAGCTCGGCATTTCTCATATCCCCGAGGGGAGAAAACTCTTCACCGACATGTCCGTATATGAAAACCTGGAAATGGGTGCCTACATCAACCGGGCCTGGAAAATGAGGCATGAAACTCTTGAACATGTTTATCAGCTTTTCCCCATGTTAAAAGAAAGAGCCGGGCAACTGGCCAGGACCCTGAGCGGCGGTGAACAGCAGATGTTGGCCATGGGGCGAGGTTTAATGTCAAGGCCAAAGTTGTGCATCATCGACGAACCATCCAATGGCCTGGCACCCTTGCTGGTATCAGAGGTTTTTCAGATCATCAAGTCCCTCCGCAAGGAGCAGGGGATTACCATACTCCTCATCGAGCAAAATGTGCGGCAGACCCTGGAAATAGCCGACCGGGCATGTGTACTGGAAAACGGCCGCATGGCCCTGGAAGGAACCTGCGAAGACCTCCTCAAAAGCGACCACGTCAGAAAAGCCTATCTGGGACTGTAACCGTAATATCTTGAATCATCGAAATCCTCTCTGAAATGTCATTGTGAGGAACATGGCAACAAAGCAATTCCCGCTTCAAGCCCTCATAACATCATCGCCTATCTCCATGACATACTCTCTTTTTCCATCAAGGGGAGTGCGTAGTGAGAGGGTTTACCCTGAGCGTACCGAACGGGGGCTGGCGCCCCCTCTCATTTGTTTTCCCCCTCTCCGAACAGGATTATTAACGGTTTTGCTCACTGCCCCGTTTGGAGAGTGGGTTCACCCTGAGGGTTCTCCCTGAAGGGGTGAGGTAAAACTATCTACTATGTATCGGAGTACATAGAATTCTGAGGATTTCACGGTAACCATGAATATGTTATATAATGATACCTGCTAATCGATGTAAAAAGGACAGGAGGTAATAATGGATTTAGGTTTTAAAGGCAAGGTAGCCCTGGTAACCGGGGCTGGCAGCCAGATAGGCTTTGGAAAGCAAATTGCGCTCCTTCTGGCAAAAGAGGGATGCGATGCCGTCGCCGTCACCGATATCAATCTCGATGACGCTAAATTAACGTCGGAAGAGATAAAGAAACTCGGCCGCAAATCTATCGCCGTCAAGGCGGACGTGACCAACAGGGATGAGGTTCAGGCAATGGTCAGGAAAGTCGCCGATGAATATGGTAAGATAGATATCCTCTGCAACGTTGCCGGCGGCATTATGGGCGGCGGACCTTTAGAGGAGCAGAAGAAAGAAATCTGGGACAAAGAAGTCAGCCTTAACCTCTACGGCACCATGTTTGTCACCCAGGCTGTTCTCCCCCACATGAAAAAACAGAAGTACGGTGTCATTGTCAATATCGGCTCGGGCAGCACCCATATGTACGGTCACGGTGTCGGGATGTACGCCATGTCCAAGGCCTCCATTGATATATTCACCAAGCAGCTGGCTACCGTGGAAGCTAAGTCCGGCATACGGGTCAACTGCGTCGCCCCCGGCCCCTCACCCACCAATTTCATCAAGGCCCCCAATAAACAGGCGGTCGTAGACATGCTTGTCAAGTCAATCCCGATGGGCAAAGCCACCACACCGATGGATATCGCCTATGCCACCATCTTCTTTGCGTCGGATATCTCCGGCGATATCACCGGCCAGGTTCTCCAGATTTCCGGCGGCTCGGTATTGTAATCGGCGGGCAGATTCTCTGTGTTGACGGTGGCTCGACCATGCAGTAGGCAGGGTAATAGGACTTTCTTCTCAGGTAGTTAGGCCTACCTTTGTACTTGACAACTGTCACTTAGTGTGTTAATATTAGCCAGAAGCTCTAGGCACAACCTGAATATGCTTCGGGAGGTGTACAATGAAGCTTCACGAGTTGTTCGGAGTTTGGCAGGTGGACTGTTGATGCCCTGCCAGTCGGTGGGGCAATCAGAAAGCGGACTCGGCTCGACATATTAAACTGGAGGCAGGTCCTTAAACAGGACGCCCAGTACGGTAGTGATTACCGCAGTGAGTTGAGTCCGGAACCAGTTAGTCTTGAAAGTGGAGGTTGCTTGAGAAAGCGACCTCCATTATTTTTTGGGGGGTGTAATTTGGGGGGAGAATGGTCTCGACTATTTAGAATCGCTCGCTGATTCTCTGAGCCCGGTTTTATCTAAAAGCTCATGATAGAACTCGGCGATATCTTTGTCGTAGATTTTACTCTCGGCCTTCTCAAAGGGCATAATCAGAGCTTCCCGATATATTTTCTCGATATCGGGAATAAGGTTTACCAGGCCCAGAGTAGTGTTTTCCGATGCACCGCTCGGACTGTCAGTCTCAGCTTGTGTGGGAATAACCGTCTTTACCCCGAATAGAATCAGGCCACAAACGATTACCCCGGAGATGAAGCTGATAGCCATCTTCATCGCAGTTGTTCCCCAATCTTGATAACTTGATTACCCCAGATTCTATCCAATTCTGACACACGATTATAAATGAATATATAAAAACTATAAAAAATACATAAAGGTCTGGTAAATTTTCCATAAAGAAACGGTCGGTTTAACACCAACGGAAACTATTCCCCGTTTTAACCCTTCCCATCGGAACCTGCCCGATTACTGAGCTTGACATCATACCTGTTTCACACCTAAAATGTCGGCGATAGCACTCCCGATTTCCCTGTCACCGGATAGATATTCCTGCAGGAGGTAGCATGGGTAAAAACATTCGGACTGTGCCCGCCATTCTCACCGATGACCCTGCGGTGCTGGAAAAACTGGTTCGTCAGACCGAGAAATTCACCGACTTCGCTCAGTTCGATATCATGGACGGCCAGTTCGTGCCTTCTCGCAGCGTATCCTGCGAGCAGATAGCCGGACTGAAAACGAAGCTCGCCTGGGAGGCGCATCTCATGGTGCTGCATCCGGAAAACTGCCTGGAAGAGTTCCAGCAGGCCGGGGCGCAGAAGATTGTCTTTCACTATGAAGCAACCCCGTCACCGGAAGAAATTATCCGCTCGGTCAGGAACCTCGACATGCAGGCGGGACTGGCTGTCAACCCGGAAACCCCCGCCAGCGCCATCACCCACCTGGTTAATCGACTGGACAGCGTGCTTTTCCTTTCGGTCAACCCGGGCTTCTACGGCGCTAAGTTCATTCCTGAAGTTCTCGATAAAATAGTCGCCTTTCGCCAGGCTTATCCGGAAATGGAGATAGGCATCGATGGCGGCATCAAGGAAAACAATATCGCTCAAATCGCCCGGACCGGGGTCGATGTTATTTACATCGGCAGCGCTATCTTTTTACAGCCTCAGCCCGCTGAAAGCTATCGCCGCCTTACGGCGCTGGCCGAGGCCAGCGCTCCCTGACGCAAATTTGCCCGGCGTGTGATAGTTTTAATAAAGGTAAAAAGAAACTGGAGAACTATAAATCTGGTTTGACGGTAAAAGAGAGAAAAGTGCTGAAACTGTAAATCAGCCGCCTTGAGGAATAATATTATTTATGCTCCCGGCTTTTCCTCGTTACCCCAGTTCTGCATTATCTCTTTCAGGCGCTGGGCAAGTCTGGGACTATTACGCAGGCGCTGAATAAAAACAGGACACCCTTCCAGCAGCGAGTTCTGCGCCGCCGTGGCCATGCTGGACAATAAACTCTGCATACCGGTATCAATCTGCTGAGGCACATTCATCCCCGGCGCTGATTGCTCCAGCTGGCGCTGGATGTCCTCGGCAGTGAATTTCATCGGTATGACACAGCTTTTATACCAGGTACATTCCTTGCACTGGACTATCCCGTAAGCTTCATTAAGGATATCATCCATCACAATCCCCCCTGTAGTTCTCTTTTATTATAACACCTTTATCGGCGAAACATGTTTTTACCCGCTATTAATATTGTATAATGTATTGCCTGTAATCTGCCAGAGAGAGTAAACAATATTAAAAGCCATGCGACGGTTAATTGGCTATGGACAAAACAGATATTACATCTTATAATTCCAGATATATATCCTCGGTACAGTAAACCTGTATCATGATATGAATACCATAAGGGCAACAAAGGGCACCAGAGGTTAAGGTTAAAACTTTAGAGGTAGGAGGGAACTATGCCGCTGTACATTATGATGACCAATCTGACTGATGAAGGCAGGAAAACGGTAAAATCAAACCCCACCAGGATTAAAGAGGTCAACAAAGAGGTGGAAGCGATGGGCGTAAAAATACTGGCCCAGTATGTTGTCCTGGGGCAGTATGACTTTATCAACGTCCTGGAAGCGCCGAATAATGAGACTATAGCCAAGGTGGCCACCGAACTGGGTTCCCGCGGGACTCTGCAGACTAATACTCTCGCCGCCTTGACGCTGGACGATTTTATTAATACACTGAGAAAGTGATGCCGGTATTTCTAGAAATCCTGGTGCCCTTTTACTGCCCGGCTGCCTGCCCACTTAAGACGACTGGAGGATGGCTATCAGACCCCTGAGCTTTACCCAGATTTCGCTTTATCAGTCCTGCCCTTTATGCTATAAGTTGCAGTACATTGACGGCCTCAAGCCCAGGGACAAGTGGTATTTCAGCTTTGGTACATCCATGCACTCCTGCGTCGAGCGCTTCTTCAGGGTAAGCACACCCCCGCCCCCCTCCCTTGAAGAGCTGCTGCAGTTTTACGGGCAGAGCTGGCTTTCTCAGGGCTATGAATCTCCCGAAGAGGAGGCCAGGTATAAGGACTACGGAAAAGAAATATTAACCCGATTCTGGGAAATTCACAGCGCCGATTTCCGTATGCCGGTTGCCCTGGAACGCAGCTTTTACCTGGATATTGAAGGTATCAAACTGCGGGGATTTATCGACCGGGTGGACAAACTGGACAGCGGTGGACTGTCTGTCATCGACTATAAGACGAATAAGGAGCTTTTTACCGCCGATTATCTGGAGGATGACCTCCAGCTGACGATATATCAGATGGCTGCCGAGCAGACCTGGAAGCTCCCTGTGGAAAGACTCACTCTCTATCACCTCAGGTCGAACACCCCCTGCAGCTGCCCGCCGCGGGGCCAGACGCAAATTGACCGGGTCCGCCAGCTGGTGCTGGAGGTAGCCGATAATATATCTCAGGGGAAATTCCCTGCCACCGAAAATGAGTTTTGCCCCTGCGATTTCCCGGAGCACTGCCCTTACTACCGTCATCAGTTTCTGGCGGTCACGCCTCAGCCGGCCCGCCAGGAGGTCCTGCCCGGTATCGCCGCCATCGATGCCGTCGAGCGTTATGCCGCCCTTCAGTCCCAGATTAAAGAACTCCAGACGCAGCTTGAAGAAGCGAAACAAACGATTATAGAATTCTGCCGGGCGGAGGGTTTGAACCGGGTCTTTGGCAGCGAGCACGAGGCTACTTATAAACTCGTGGAAAAAACTGGCTTCAGCGAGGATGAGGTCAAAGCTATACTGGAACCGGAAGGACTCTGGGGAAAGGTGCTGGGATTTGACCAGTCGCTTCTCAAGCAGCTCCTCGCTGACAAGGCAATCGCCAGCGATATTAAGAAAAAGCTGGAGTCCCTCAAACGTATTACGTCTGCCTATCCTCAGCTATGGCTGCGGAAGCGTGCCGGGGAAGAGGAATAAATTTTTTAAAATGTCATTGCGAGGAACGTAGTAACGACGCAATAACACGGATGTATTTATAAGGAGTCAATCTTGTCAAGGTTGCTTCTCGTGAGACATGGTATCACTAAACTGCAAAGGGGCGATAGGTTCTGGGGCAAGACCGATATCGACTTGAGCAGCATCGGCATAAAGCAGGCGGAGCAGCTAAGGGGCCGCCTGGCATTGGAAAAGATAGTCGCCATTTACTCGAGTACTTTAAGTCGCGCCCGATTTACTGCGGAAATCATTGCTTCCGAGCACCATCTGGAAGTTATTGCCTGTGACGAACTATGTGAGGCTAATTTCGGCTATGTTGAAGGGCTGACCTTCGAGGAGATAAGACGACTTTATCCAGCGCTGGCCGAGGAATTGAGTAACTGGAAAACAGGGGCGTTTCCCGGCGGTGAAAACCTTGAGCAGCTTAATTACAGGGTGCAAAGCTTTTTAAAACGGTTGAAAAATCATAAGCCGAATGATACCATAGCCATTGTCGCCCACGGTGGCCCGTTGCGCCTGATAATCTGCAACCTGCTGGGCTTGGAGCTTAAGCACTGGCAGCAGCTAAAGGTCGAATATGCCTCTCTCAGCATCGTGGAAACCTACCCGCAAGCTACCATACTGAGCTTGCTGAATGACGTTTCCCATCTCAAAACGTAAGGAGGTTTATGCACCGGGTTTTTACTTCGTGGAGCGGCGGTAAGGACTGCTGCCTCGCTTTACACCGGGCGAAGGCCGGCGGCATGGATATCCGCTATCTGGCCAACATGGTAACCCAGGACGGGCAGCGCTCGTGCAGTCACGGCATTTCCGCCGCGGTAATCAAAAAGCAGGCCGGGGCTCTGGGTATTCCCATAGCCCAGCGTCCCACCACCAGTGATACCTACGAAGCTGAATTCACAAAAATGCTTCTAGACTTTAAACGGGAGGGAATCGAAGGCGGCGTCTTCGGCGATATCGACTTCTCTCCGCACCGCGAGTGGATTGAAAGAGTATGCGGGGGAGCCGGTATTACGTTCCATCTGCCCCTGTGGCAGGAGAGCCAGAAAAAGCTCATGGAAGAGTTCATCGATGCCGGTTTTCAGGCGGTGGTCGTCGCCGTCAAGGCCGGGCTTCTCGGGGAAGAAGTGCTGGGGAGAACGGTCGATAGAAAATTCCTGGCTTACCTGGCAGAACTGG
>JBGPRB010000016.1:0-23845 GCA_041489355.1 Dehalococcoidia bacterium | reverse complement strand
CCAGTTTTACCGCTTCCTCTCGAAACTCCTTGCTGTATCTTCCTTGGGGACCCCTTTTCAATCTGACACCTCCGTCTCTTTATTTTACCTGACTTTGGTGTCCGTTAATTCCATCCTACCTCACACTTTCAAGCTTTTGTGAACTATGCTGCACCTTTTACTTAAATGTTAAACTCATTAGGTACGTCTAGCCATTGTGGATTTATTTCGTATGTGCTTTTTCCTCTCTGCCGTGAAAATGTACGAAGGATCATTCTTATAATATGAGCTGGGTTAAGAGTCCGTTAACATATCCGGAGTAGGTATATCACGGATAATATCTTTTTAATGAGCTTTCTTGCCTCCTATCCATCATAAACTCCGGCGTAGTCTTTATTATGCGCTTCATAATTCTCTTTAAAATTACACGCGAAATCCATGGGTTTTTCTCCCACTTTCACCTTGCTGTCTTCCAGTTTGACTATAAGAAACTTGTTCCATTCCGGTGGGTCAAGTTCCGGATAGTCTAGCCTCTGAAAGTCCAGACGTCGGCTGCTCGCCTTACGCGCCAGGGAGGCATGCAGGATAATCTGCGCGTTGGTGAGTATACTCAGGTCCTCCAAGCTGTGTACCAGCTTATGGGGGTTGATGGCGTATAGCTTCGGGACCCTTTTCTCTTCTATTTCTTTAAGAGTGTCCAATCCCATGTTCATGAGTAACTCTGTCTTATACTCACTGCAGAAGAACTGCATGGCCCGGGCGATACCGGTGTGGAGTTCTTTCCACTCGATGCCATCGCTTATCTTGATGGAAGCATAGACACGGGCTTTCTCCTTGGCCACCTGCTCTTTTGATATCGCTGCTGCGTCCACCTGCCTTGAGAAATCGGCGGCTTTTCTACCCGCGTAGCGGCCGGTAGCCGCCACGAAGCTATGGTCGCGGGGAGAGAATATCTGTGTCCCGGCGGCATACAGACCATCGAGGCTGGACTTTAGGTCCCAGTCGACCATCAGGCCGCTTAAATACAGCTTTATTCTCGGCAGCCTTTATCACAACGCGTTATCGAATTGTATACAAAGTACAGGCAAATAGGCAACCTTAACGAATGAATAAGTACCGCGTTCCTTTTTACAAGGTTCATCCAGAACTGGTCAGACTTTGGTTGAGCCGCAGAATAAGGAGGATAATCATTGTCCTAGTATTTGTCCTTACAGGTTGTTAAACAACAGTAACACGCTGAGCATCTTGATATATCTATGACCATTCCATGTCTAACTATTCTATTTACTTATTCCACTTCTCGACTTCAATCAGGCAGGAGTTTGGAGCCTGTCCGCAGGCGTTTTTAGAGATGAATCGATGGGGTGTTAACAGGTTAATGCAGCCACCCCTGTCAGGTGATTCCCCGGGTTTCCCTGTTGGCTCGTAAATAGCGCAGGACGCGTAGGAATGGGTCACTCCAGATGGTACGCGCTCTGTTACGTGAGCGGCAAGTAAAACGGCACCCCTATCGTTATGGGCTTTAACGACATCACCGTCTTTTATACCTCTTTTTCCAGCGTCCTTCGGGTTGATGCGGATTACCCAGTAGTAATATCCATCCTTTGCTCTTACTCGGTGTTCCGGTATTTCATTCACCCAGCATTCCTTCCCGTCATTCATGGTATGGAAACTAAAACGGGGGTGAGGGGTAATTAGTTGAAGTGGGTATTTGCTATAAAGGTCTCTGGTGTGATGCCCCTCCCAGGAAGGGATATATTTAGGGACGGGCGGCCTTTCAAGGTCGTCAGGGTCAAAACGTTTGAGACTGAGCGCTTCGAATTCTATCTTGCCCGTCTGGGTAGCCAGATTACCTTCTGAGTCAGGTATTCCCTGTATGACTCCTCCTACAGGACCCGTATCCGGAGTATCCTTCTTCCTGCCTTCGGCAAACCACCGTAAGGCTGGAGTTGGCTTATAATTCTTCGGTAGTGGAACAATGAAGTAGCCCTTTCTCTCGAATTCTTCCCATGAAATATATTTCGGCAGGTCACTGGCGGCAAACATCCTTTTTACCCAGTCCAGTTCTGTCAGGCCACCATCTGTGAATTTGTTATAGAATCCAAGTCTTTCAGCAACCATAGCAAATATCTCATAATCAGAGCGCGATTGCCCGTGCGGTTCGATACATTTTTTCTGGAGGACTATTATTCTGCGGTTACACCCCGATGACTTATGGAGTCCATAGCCCTGCGGGCTGGCCCATTCACCGATATCCCACCTCTCAAAATTAGAGCAGGCAGGGAGTATCAAGTCAGCAAATTTAGCTTCCCCTTCCATGTATACCGATTGATTGACCACAAATTCCAGGCCGGGGCTCTGGTACATCTTTATCCATCGGTTAGTATTATTCATGGTTCCTATGTAGGAACCGCCATACCTCCAGAACATTTTAATCTTGGAGAACCCGTCTTCGGGATATTTGTACTTCTTAAACTGGTTTTCAACACGCTCGCCACAGAATCCTTTTCCCCGCCATTCCTGAGGTGGATTCATGATGCATTCGGGAACGAGAATCCTAGGAATATGGGCACCGCCGGCATCATTAATGGTGGATTTCACCGGATGCGGTACCATCCCTCGCGCCAGCAGCTGGCCAGAGCTGCCGGATATTCCGCCTTCAGTATATCCCGGAAAATAAAACTCCGCATTATAAGGTACGCCCTGAGTTGTCGACCATATGTTGATACCCGGTTTGCCCAGACCCTGCATCGCCTGAAGCAGCACCATCATTCTTGCCCATTCTGTTCCGTAGGCAGCACGGCAGGCACCTCCCCACCCGCCAACTCCCCCGGCTGCCAGCATAGTCTTCTTTTTAGCCCATTCTCTCGCCAAGGCTCTTATCTCACGGGCGGGTATTCCCGATTCTTTCTCTGCCCATTCCGAGGTCTTGGGTGTGCCGTCTTCCTTACCTAGGATATAGTCACACCACTTTTCGAATCCATAGGTTCGATTTTTGATATACTCCTTGTCATAGGAGTTCTCGGTGAGCCACACGTAAGCTATTGCGGCAGCCAGCGCGGCGTCAGTCCCGGGCCGGGGAGCCAGCCACTTATCCGAGAAGTTCATGGCGGTGAAGTTATAATAGGGGTCTATAAATACCATCTTCACCCCCAGCTCTTTCAGCCAGAAACGCCTCATGGTTGATTCCTGCCCATTGTATATCCCAGATGTAGCTTCCGGATCGCTGGACCAAAAGATGATCATCTCGGTATTTTTCAAGGCGTCCTCAAGAAGGTCATACTGTTCGGGAATTCCCAGCCGCCAGGAAAATCCCCAGGTGTGCATGGCACCCCAGTGCCAGCCTTCCCAGCTATCGGGATTGTGTTCGGCATACATGGCACCGAGGATGGCCATAAACCTGGCGTGGGCACTGAATCTATAGCCGATGTTCCCCCAGTTGTGGTGTGAAGAGGTCGTGGTTAAAATGGCTCCGGGTCCACAGGTCTGGTTGATGCGCTGTATTTCAGCCTTTAGTATGTCTAAAGCTTCATCCCAGCTGATTTCTGTATAACCTGAGCTACCCCGGTTCCCGGTTTTCCTGTCCCCACCGGGATTAAAGTCCACCCTTTTCA
Source organism: Dehalococcoidia bacterium (assembly GCA_041489355.1). Taxonomy (GTDB): domain Bacteria; phylum Chloroflexota; class Dehalococcoidia; order Dehalococcoidales; family RBG-16-60-22; genus JBGPRB01. The sequence goes on along the minus strand of JBGPRB010000016.1, from coordinate 20,252 downwards.
GGGGATGAAGAAGCCGGCTGCTGGTATATATCCTTGACCTTTCGGCTAGAGTATAGGGAGAAACCATGGCTGTTTTCGGTGGAGAAAACTCCTTACCGCGTGCTGTAATGACCCAGGGCGCAGTATCTTCCTCACTAAACTCCAGGGGTTCAATGCGCGTTATCTTTCCACTCCTGACATAAACATGAACAGGTCCACCTGTGGTACAGCTGGTAAAGACCTGCTCTTCTTTTGCATTACTAGCCATACAAACCAAACCTCCATCTTACGTTTTTATTTATTGGGAAAATTTTTTTGTATATTCTTCTTTAAATGCGCTAAGCTTGATAAACTTATCTATATAGAAGTTTCTATAGCTTCTGAAGTCTCTATCCAAACTCAAGCCCAACTGTTGAACCCTTATATCTCCACACAAAGCTAATTTATCATAAATTATACCACCGTTTCTTAGTTCGTATCGAGTAATCAGTGATGCTTTCCCCTTTTTACCTCTCCTTCTCACCTTTTTGGTTGTGGCTAAATACATTGATAATTCCTTTGTTGGATAATATTTATCTATGTTTTAGTAGCTTTATATCTACCTCAGTAAACGTTCCGCCAGCACGAAGATAAAGTATTACTAGATGGTTGGTAAAAATCTGGCGAATTATTGGACTACCATTATCAGCGAGCTTACCAGATAGATAACTCTCTCTCGCACCGTAGTATGAAAAGTCATACGATACGAGTCAAGATGTGCAGTTCGGTTCCATCCTCAGAAATTGGCCAAAATTTGAAAAATTAATAGCTTGACTTTTAAGATAGTTCTGCTAACAAGACTCACTCAGATAAGGGCATTTTTTCTAAAGAACTCACTTATATATGGTAGACCAACTAAGCCGTAAGCTTATTTCTTAATAGCAGTGTGAAAATCAGCAATCTGACTATCGGTAAATCATAAGGAAATGAATTATAATTGTAAAACGGTGTTAACCAGTTTAAAATATGAAATTAATATAATACGAAAAGACTGGAAATATATTAAATAAAATAACTTGCCCGCCATTATCATTATCTATATTGAAAGGCGAGTGGAGTTGCTAATATCAACTTGGAAATTTATAATCTTAGTTACGGGGTAACAGTTAGGATAAAGAGTACAGCCGCAAATAAAAGGCCAGTCCAAGTGTTCCCAACGTCGGCGATAGCGAGGAATATGGTATCTTAAAAGAATGGTAATTAACAAATATATCTTTATCAGGAGGCAGTGCCATGACAGACGGGACAATGGCAGTTGATTTTGAGGAGCGGGTCAACTATAAACGACTACGTCAAGAGCGGTTGGCGAAGGCAAAGGAACAATTGAATGCATACAATCTGGGTGCCTTGCTGTGTTATGATTTCGACAACATCCGTTATATTACCGGTACTCACATTGGAGAATGGGCTAGGAACAAAATGCAGCGATACACCATTCTGCCCAAAGATGCTGAGCCCCTTCTCTATGATCCAGCTGCCCCAGCCAAGCGTAAGACTGCTCCATGGATTGCTGACCGGGTTTACCCGGCTGTCGGATCTATGCGTGGCTCCATTCCTCCGGAAGCAGGTAATGTTGAGTCATTGGCTAAATCTATCAAGCAGATTCTCATTGAATACGGTGTTGAAAAAGAACCTCTGGGCGTTGATATTATCGACATCCCATTCTACCAAGCGCTGGAGAAAGAAAATATAAACGTGGTGGATGGCCAGCAGGCAATGCTGGATGCCAGGCAAATAAAGACCAAGGACGAAATCGAGCTGCTGAAGCTCGCCGCAGCTATGGTTGACGCAGCCTATTATGATATTGCCGTCAACATTAAGCCAGGAATACGGGAAAATGACCTGGTCGCTATCGCCAATAAGACACTGTATACATTGGGGTCTGACCTGGTGGAATGTGTCAATAGTGTCTCAGGTCCTCGAGCCCACCCACATCCCCATACCTTTAGCGACCGGATTATCAGGCCGGGAGACATGGTTTTTCTCGACATCATGCATTCGTTTAATGGTTATCGTACCTGTTATTACCGAACATTCGTCTGTGGCAAGCCAACCAAAGCCCAGGTTGAGGCTTATGAGAAGGCTTGGGACTGGTTAAAGAAGTCTATCGATGCTGTTAAGCCGGGCGTAACCACGGCCGATGTGGCTAGTTGCTGGCCGGCTGCCGATGAATTTGGATTCAAAGATGAGCGAGAGGCTTTCTTACTTCAGTTCGGGCACGGTATTGGGATGAGTATCTGGGAGAAGCCTGTCATATCACGACTGTTTTCTCTCGATTATCCATTTACCATCAGGGAAGGCATGACCTTTGCCCTGGAGACCTACTGTCCTGCATCCGACGGTCAGGGCGCCGCTAGAATTGAGGAAGAAGTTGTGGTGACTAAAGACGGATGCGAGCGATTATTCAAGTTCCCTGTAGAAGAACTCATCTCTTGTGGTGTTCCGGGAATTACATTTCATTAATGTGTTACACTAGGAATGAGAATCAACTTATGCTATATAACAACTATCTTGACGAAGGGTTGTTAAAGAGTCATTTTATAGAGGTGTATTGTTAGCTGAAAGCCAATTAAGTTTACTAAATATCACTTGAATAAAATAATAAGGAGGGTACTACAAATGTTAGAAGAGATGTCTATTCCAAAAGAATGGGAGCTTGAGGCGGATGTGGTCATAATCGGGGCCGGGACGGCTGGACTGACTGCTGCCATCGAGGCGACTAAAGCCGGAGCCAAGGTTGTGGTTTTGGAACAAATGCCAGCATGCAGTGGCAGTCTCTCGGTCTGTGCCGGAAATATCAATTTCGCCGGCAGTGAGTTTCAGAGAAAGCAAGGTATTAAAGACTCACCGGATGAATACTATCAAGATGGTTTAAAGGTTTGCCATGGTGAGCCGGCCATGTGGCGGAAATTTGTGGATAATCATCTGGATACTTATCAGATGATTGTCGGTCTGGGCTATGAGCCATCAGCGGTGTGGCTTCTTCCCGGGCATAGCAAACAGAGGTCACACTACTTCGTTGGTGAGGGACCAGAACTGCTAAAGCTTCTTGAGCGCGGTAGCATAAAGCAGGGTGTGAAGATTCTGTTTAACCACAAAGCCCTACGTCTTATTGTCGACCCAGCGAAAAAGAGAGTTATCGGAGTAAAGGCAGAAAGTAAGAAAGAGGCGATGAACTTTAGAGCTAAAAAGGCGATAATTATCGCTTCGGGAGGCTTTGGTAATAACCCCAAGATGGTTGAGGAGTTTAAAGGTCTGGAATATGCCAAGCGGTGTCTTCCCACCATGAGGGGACACACTGGAGAAGGTATTAGAATGGCTATGGCCATTGGAGTGGCCACAAGCCACATCGGAACCGCTGCCATGCCGTCAATCCCTATGGATGCTAATACCAAACATCCCGCCGCCATTACACTTCACCATACACTATGTGGCGCTATATTCGTAAATTCAAATGGTAAACGGTACGTAAATGAGTGCCTGCAAATCTTTCCCTACTTAGGTGAAGCTTCATTCGCTCAGCCCGGTGACCATGTTTTTGCCGTCTATGACAGCGTCATCAAAATACTTATTGAACTGGTAAATTGGTCTATATATAAAGAATACCGGGATGATACCATTGAAGGGCTGGCGAAGCAGCTGGGTACCGATCCGAAAGGGCTGGCCGATGGGATAAAGGAATATAATGATGATATAGACAAGAATGGGTACGACACTAAGTTCGGCAAAAAAATGCTGCTGGGACATGTCAATAAACCACCGGTAAAAGTGGCGAAGCCGCCGTTCTACGGACTCAAATTGATGAATTGCTTTACCTCATTCAAAGGTGGACTGAAAATTAACACCGAGGCACAATGCCTAGACCAATATGGGAATGTTGTTCCCGGATTGTATGCCGCCGGTGAGGGTACAGGCGGTCTATTTGGCGAAGGCTCTTATATCTGCGGAACTATGATTTGTGAATCGTTGACATTTGGTCGTATCGCTGGCATGAACGCGGCTGCTGAGAAACCTTAGTTCTAGTATGGTGTGATTTTTATAATGCCCATCATAATTGATGCCGAGGAGTGCGAAGGGTGCGGGACATGCTTGTCGGTATGCCCTAATTCTGCCATTATTTTAAAAGAGGATGACAGCCGTATAATTGCTGAAATTACTACCGAGCTATGTGATGAATGTGCTCAATGTATGGAGTTCTGTTTAAGAGGAGCCATTAAACGAGTCTAGGAATATGAGTAATTCATGCCGTGAGCAACCAGCCGCACTTGAGTCATATAGAATTCTGGACCTTACCGAGTATGGATGTCTTATCGGCCCACGTACTCTCGCCGATTTAGGAGCTGATGTCATTAAGATCGAGCCACCCGGAGGCAGCCGATCTCGAATAGGTCCATATTACAAAGATATTGCCGATCGAGAGAAAAGCCTTTTCTGGTTTGCCTATTGCATGAACAAACGTGGTATCACACTAAATCTCGAGACCGCAGACGGCCAGAACATCTTCAAGCGCCTTGTTAAGACGGCCGATGCGGTGGTGGAATCATTTACGCCAGGTTATCTATCGGATTTAGGATTGGGTTACGATGATTTGGTTAGGATCAAGCCAGATATTATCATGACTTCGATAACTCCATTCGGGCAGACCGGGCCCAAAGCCCACTACCAAGGTTGTGACCTGACTGCCTGGGCTAGCGGCGGAGTCCTCTATATTTGCGGTGACGCTGACCGTCCACCGGTATGGATTAGCTTTCCACAGGCCGGGCTCTTTGGTGGTATGGATGCAGCAAATGCTACTATTGCGGCCATATACTACAGAGGTTTAACAAGCGAAGGGCAATACATAGACTTGTCGCTTCAAGAGTGTGCCATTTCGCCGACGCTACGCACTACGGTCATGTGGGCATTGAATCGGTACGAACATAAAAGGGCTGGGCTGGCTCTGGTTGAACCCACTACCCATATCCGGTTCAGGATGAGCCTTCGCTGTAAGGATGGAAATATTGTCATCTATATGCTAGGTTCTACCGCCCCATTTACCAATTCCATGGACAACCTCATCGCCTGGATGGATGAGGAAGGTATGGCACCAGATTGGTTGAAGAATATCAACTGGACAACAGACTACGATGCTACCAGAATAAGCCAGGAGTTTATCGACAGAGTGGAAAACGCGATAGAGCGGTTCATCCTAACGAAAACAAAGAATGAGTTATATGAAGAAAGTATCAAAAGGCGGATCCTGATTGCACCTATGCAGAACGCCAAAGAAATAGCCGATGATCCACAACTCCTTTACCGGGACTTCTGGTTGGAGATGGAGCATCCAGAGCTTCATGATACACTTACCTACGTTGGTCCTTCAATTAAGCTGATGGAAACACCAATAAGATTTCGTCGTCGCGCTCCCCTCATTGGTGAACACAATCAAGAGGTCTACGCCGAGCTCGGACTTTCTAGGCATGAAATCATTGCCTTGAAGGAAGGAAGGATTATCTAGAAGCCTCAAGAGGTTCGTATGCGGAAAAACTTGTTCGAGGAGCTAAAGGTTGCCGAGTTTGCCTGGGTTATTGTTGGCCCATCTACATCAAGATATCTTGCCGAGCATGGTGCCACTGTAATTAAAATCGAGAGTCACGTTCGTCCTGAGACACTAAGGTATTTATCTCCGTACCCGGAGGGGAAGCCAGGCTTGAATAAGAGCATGTACTATGGGAAATTCAATTCCAACAAGTATAGTATCAGTCTCAACTTGAGCCACCCAAAAGGCATAGAAATAGCCTGGAAGCTCATCATGTGGTGTGATATCATGACCGAATCCTTCACGCCAGAAGTCATGGGTAAATGGGGTCTCGACTATGATAATGTTAGCAAGTTTCGTTCAGATATCATATATTTAAGTACGTGTATGCAAGGAAAGACAGGCCCACGTTCCCGAGTGCCTGGGTATGGCACTATGCTCACTGGTCTGGCTGGCTTTGACGAAATAACCGGATGGCCGGACCGTTCGCCTAGCCCGCCATGGGATGCCTATACTGATGCCATTTGCCCGCGTTTCAATGTTGCCGGGGTACTGGCGGCACTGGAGTACCGGCGCCGTACCGGGAAAGGGCAATGGGTTGAACAATCCCAATATGAGAGTTCACTACACTTTGCGGCTCCATTGATTATGGACTACTTTTCCAATAATCGTGTGGCTACGAGAAAAGGAAACCGGCTTGACTACGCTTCTCCTCATGGAATTTTCCCATGTTTAGGGGATGATCGCTGGATTGCCCTCGCTGTATTCAATGATGAGCAATGGAAGAGCCTTTGTCATGCCATGGGACAGCCAGCCTGGTGCCTGGATGCGAAGTTTGCCACGCTATGTGACCGAAAGAAAAACGAAGATGAATTGGAGAGCTCGTTGGCTGAATGGACATCACCTTTGACTGCCCCGGAGATAGAATCAATTTTACAGAAGGCGGGTATACCCTGCAATATGGTGGAGAAGGCCCAAGACTTGTTTGAAGATGAACAATTAAAACATCGAAAGTTTTTCACATGGCTTGAGCACTCTGAAAATGGGCTTGTACCATACGAGCCCCAGTCTACCTATATAATGTCAAAAACTCCGCGTGAGATATGCCGACCGTCACCATGTCTTGGTGAACATAACGAATACGTCCTCAAGGAGATTCTGGGTTATGCAGATGAAGACATCTCCAATTTCATCGCGGATGGAGTCATAATGTTTTAAGCCGCCCCTAACTGGTATTTGCTGTAGTGTGAAATAGCTATTTTGAGAGGGAAGAATATGATAACAGCCAACGAATACCGAAAACGTATCTACGCCATGAAGCCTAATATATATATTGGCGGTGAGCGATTAGGGCGAGATGCCCCCCAGCTGGAAAGGCCAATAAATGTGGTCGCTACCACCTTCGATTGTGCCACTGATGTGGAGCTTGAGGGAATCGCTACCGCTACTTCCCATCTCACCGGTAATACTATCAATAGGTTTTGTAATATCCACAGGAGTGTTAATGATCTGTTGAACAAACAGCGAATGATCCGTCTGGAATGCCATCGAACAGGGGGATGTATCCAGCGATGTATGGGCATTGATGCTAGTAATGCGATATACGTAGTTAGTTATGATACGGACCAGAAATATGGAACCGAATATCACAAGCGCTTCCTGAAATGGCTGGAGTATTTCCAGAAGGAAGACATCGTGGCCAACTGTGCCCAGACAGACGTCAAAGGAGACAGGAGTAAGCGTCCCCATGAGCAGGTAGACCCTGATCTCTACCTCAGGATAGTAGAGAGAAAGAGCGATGGTATTGTGGTCAGGGGTGCCAAGGCTCATAATACTATAGCCCCCTATGCTCAAGAGCTAATTGTTATACCAACGCGGTCACTGAGGGCAGAGGAGTCTGACTGGGCAGTAGCCTTCGCGATACCGGCCGATGCTGAGGGAATAAAGCAAATCGTACGTCTGGCAAATATGCGCCCCAGGGAATTTTTAAAGGCTCCGATAGGTAACTTTGCCGATGCTGAATCCTTAACCGTTTTCGACAATGTCTTTATCCCCTGGGAGAGGGTCTTTCTATGCGGAGAGACAGACATGGGCGGCCGGTTGGCTCTTCAGTTCGCCGAATACCATCGCCACAGCTATACCGGCTGCAAGCCATCAATTACGGATATTATCATGGGAATGACAGCCCTGGCCGCGGAGTATAACGGCGTGGCCAATGCCCAGCACATCAGGCAGAAGATAGCCCACCTCATTTGTGTTGCCGAGTTGATAACGGCTGCTGGCATCGCGGCATCAGTTAATTCCAAAAAAACGGCTTCCGGCACCTATATACCCGATAGCATATTCGTCAATGCGGGAAGACATTTGGCTGGTGAGAGCATATTTGAAGAGTGGGAGATACTATGCGATGTAGCTGGAGGCTGGTACGCGACACTGCCCTTCGAGCGGGACTGGTTCAATGAGGAAACCAGAGGCTATCTGGAAAAATATACGATGAGGAACCCGAGAATCTCCGCTGAAAATCAGCACCGCCTGTTCCGTATGATAAGTGACTTCATGGCATCAAGCTGGAGTGGTGTGCAACTTGCCGGTCAATACCACGGTGGAGGCTCACCCATAATGGAGACCATCGGCCTGCTCAGGGACTATGATCTTAAGGCGAAGACCGACTTGGTTAAGTATCTAGCTGGTATTTCTCTGAATGACCCTCATGGCTAACAGTCTACTACATCTCGTTCACTTTAAAAGAAGGGAGGAGGCGGAAATGAGATTGAAAAATAAAATAGCCTTAGTTACTGGCGCCAGCCGTGGAATTGGGCGGGCTATCGCGCTGGTCTTTGCTAGAGAAGGGGCTGATATTGCGATTAATTGTTTAGCGTCAGTAGAATTAGCTGAGGATGTAGCCCGGGAAATAAAGGTACTTGGACGGCGTGCCATGGTCATTCAGGCTAATGTGGCGAATAAAGCTGAAGTTGAAGGAATGACTAAAAAGGTAATTGATGAGTTCGGTAAACTTGATATATTGGTGAATAACGCGGGAATGTCCGTAGTTGGAGCCTCGGCTGAGTTGGAAGAAAGTCAATGGAAGAAGGGTATAGATGTAATGTTAACCGGCGTATTCTTCTGCAGTCAGGCGGCTGGAAAAGAGATGATTAAACGACAAAACGGTAAAATCATCAATATTGCATCAATAGCTGGGATAGGTGCCTTGCCGGAAAGAGCCTGCTATTGCAGTGCTAAAGCCGGGGTTATCCAACTCACCAGAGTACTTGCCTGTGAATGGGCAAAATACAATATCAATGTCAATGCTATTGCCCCCGGTTATGTTAAGACTTCGTTGGTTGAAGAATTAATTGAAAAAGGGAAATACGATGAAGAAAACCTATCGATAAGAACCCCTATGGGCAGATTGGGTAAATGCGAAGAAGTAGCTGATGTTGCTGTATTCTTGTCCTCGGAAGAGTCACGATTTATAACTGGGCAAACTATAGTTGTGGATGGTGGTTGGAGTTCTTATATGTATTTAGAATCTTGGCTAAAAGATTCTAGGAGTAAGTTACGTCCTTAAATTAGATTCTAATTTAAAGGCTTCCTAATCGCAAAAGCGATATTCTCTAAAGAACACACAGGGCAAAATCACACGGGTTTTACTCGAGAAAGAGGGAACCCAAGAATTTCCCTATGAATTATTAAGTATACTCTTTTCCTCACGAGAATTAAATTACGACATTACTTATTGAACCGGAACGCCTTTTCTACCCATCCAATTCGCCAATAGGCAACCATGATGACAAACGAGCTAGTAGATTATTGTTATAGTCTTTTCGATACATTCAAAGATGATGAAAGGCCACATTATGTCGTTTCAACCAAAATCATAAAGTAGCTGACCTCATGGCGATAGCCAATGCCCGACGGTGATAAATTTGCTCAAAGCTTGACAAAAAGGGCCGATAGTGCTATAAACCAATGGATTGAATATAACCGATCTTCGAACTCAGCTGTGATTAGGGAGAGGGGTGGTGTTTATGACAAGGTGATAAAGGAGTCAAGCAAATCTTGGCATATCATATTATGGAAGGAGTAAATGGCAATGAAAAAGCTTTCTTTGATAGTTTTGATATTTCTATCGGTAATCGGGTTGATTTTCGGTGGTTGTGCTAAACAAGCTCCAACTCCAACCCCAACCCCGGCACCAGCGCCAGTACCAGCAGGTCCAAAGGAAATTCTTATAGGATTTTGTGTACCAATGACGGGCATGTTTGCCGGTTTCGGTCAGCAAGCATTTGGGGTGCAAGCGGCTATCGACGATATCAACAAACAGGGCGGAGTATATGTAAAAGAGTTCGACCGCAAAATACCTGTCAGATTGATAGTTGTCAACAACGAGAGTGACCCGGCAAAGGTAGGGTCTCTTACCGAAGACCTGGCTCTCCGCGATAAGGTAAACGTCCTTATATCACCTGATGAACCTTGTACGCTGCACAACGATATATCCCGCGTAGGTAATAAGTATAAGATTCCACAAATCATTTGCGGTGGTCCATTTGAGCCCTGGTATCACGGTATGCGGGAGGCGGTTGAGGGACATTGGCCTTATACCTGGTTTGCCGGTTTTTCTATCGCTACCCCTCAGGCACCGCCTCGAAATGTTCCGGGATTTACCTGTGTGGATACATGGTTTATGTATATGGATAAGGTCGGTGCCAAGACAAACACTAACATGGTAGCAGGGGTCTTCGCCTCGGATGACCCCGACGGCATAGGTTGGTATGCAACATTCCCTCCAGAGCTAAAGAAGTATGGCTGCACCGTTGTTGGCGTAGATAAAGAATTAGGCATGTTTCCTATGGGGACTACAGACTTTACCTCTATTATAGACCAGTGGAAGGCTGCTGGTGTGCAAATACTTTGGGGCAATTGCCCTGGCCCTGATTTTGGGACGATGTGGAGCCAATGCTACGCCAAGGGCTTTAGGCCTAAGATAGTTCTCTGTGGAAGGGCACCCCTCTTCCCTGTAGATGTAGTCTCCTGGGGTACGAAGCCACCCCTAGGGTGGGGTGTTGGTGTAGAGTGTTGGTGGAGCCCAGCATATCCGCCGGCAGACTTCCCCGGTATTGGCAGCACAACCGCAGCATCGCTCGCTGACAAATACTTAGCCACAGGCCAAGCATTGAACCGGGGTATAGGACATGGCTATGTGGGAGCTCAAATCATGTTTGATGCCATCCAGAGAGCCGGCAGCCTTGACGGAGATGCGATTAATACCGCTCTAGGGAAAACCGATATGAAGAGCATTAATGGCTGGATAAAGTTCGACCCAGAGTCACACTTCAGCGCCATGCCGCTCGCCCTTGGTCAGTGGTTTTATGAGCCGGCGAAAGCACAGCCGTGGACAGAGTATATAGTCTGTTCCGCACTGTCTAACATACCGGAAGAAGCCAAGCCGTTGTTCCCCATTCCTGGGCTGTATCCCTAACCTATAAACTAAACCGTAGGGGTCTAAATGCAAGGAAAAACCGATATGATTCTCATCATATCGGTTTTTCCTGAAAAGGAATATCGGCGGTTGCCGTTAAATCTTAGCCAGTGGAGAAAGTCAGACAAATCAGTGTCTACAGTTTTTCGTGAAAAATTTTTGACTCAATTTTAACGCCGAGAAAGGTAGAGATGTTGGAAACACCGATTCTCGCAATCGATGGAGTAAGTAAGTATTTCGGAGGAGTAGTTGCTGTTAGAGACTTAAGCTTTGATGTGCAGGCAGGTCAAATCGTAGGTTTGATGGGTCCCAACGGTGCTGGTAAGACAACACTATTAAATGTCATAGCTGGTAAGTACAAGCCTAACTCTGGAAGAGTAAGTTTTAAAGGAAATAACATCGTGGGTTTCCCCCCGCATAAAATTTGCCACCTCGGTATTGCTAGAACTTATCAGATTCCTCAGCCCTTTGTCAATTTAACCGCTTTGCAAAACATCGCGGTCGCAGCAAGGTACGGACGAGGTCTTACCAAGTCTGCCGCTGAGAGCGAAGCCAGTAAACTACTTGAAATTGTAGGCCTTTCCGAAAGGAAAGACAGCCTCGCCAAAGATTTATTAACGATAACTCTCAAAAGGCTCGAGTTAGCTAGAGCCTTAGCTACCAATCCCACACTACTACTGATCGATGAAGTGGCTGCAGGCTTGACCGAAGCGGAAATCCCAAAGATATTAGACCTCCTAAAAGAAATACATGAAATGAGCATAACAATTATACTAATTGAACATGTTATGAGAGTAATGACGAAGGCAGTTGATAGGATTATAGTGATGGATAAAGGCATGAAAATCGCCGAAGGCACGCCAAATGAGGTAATGGAAGATAGGAAGGTAATCGAAGCCTACCTTGGTTAGTAATATCGACAGCTTTTCAAAGTAAGATGGAGAAGTAGAACAAAGAAATGGCTCAAGAAACATTGCTGAAAGTTAGCAATATAGATGTATTTCACGGCAGCTTTCAAGCCTTGTGGGATGTGTCATTAGTAGTCAAACGCGGCGAAATCGTAGCTCTTATTGGCGCCAATGCATCAGGTAAATCCACCCTGCTTAATACAATATCGGGCTTACTGCATCCGGCTAAAGGCAGCATTGAATTTGAGGGGAAGAATATCTCTGTTTTGGACCCTTTCCAAATAGTGACTATCGGCATTTCCCAAATCCCAGAAGGAAGAAGAGTCTTCCCCACTATGACCGTGCTGGATAATCTCATCATAGGTTCATACAATCGGAAGGCGAGAGCCAAGAAAGAACAAAACCTCAAAATGGTTTACGAGCTCTTCCCTATACTAAAAGAGAGGAAGAATCAACTGGCTAAAACACTAAGCGGAGGGGAGCAACAAATGTTAGCCCTAGGGCGGGGCTTAATGTCAGACCCAAAGCTTTTGCTTCTTGATGAAATGTCTCTTGGCCTTGCCCCCATAGTTCTTAATGACCTGTATAAAGCCTTAAAGGAAATTAGAGAAAGGGGCATTACTATCCTCTTTGTCGAACAGAATGTAAGGCGAAGCCTCAAAGAAGCTGACAGGGCATATATTATGGAAGTGGGGCGTGTTGTCTTAAGTGGGGATGTAGCGGAACTCCGGGAGGAAGAGGAAGTTAAAAAAGCATACTTTGGTGTATAAAGTCGCTTAGGGTGCTATAAATGGAAGTTTTAGCTGGGTTAACTACCCCTATAGTGTTTGGTATTTTATTAGGTGGGTTATATACGTTAATTGCCTTAGGCCTTTCGCTAGTTTTCGGGGTTATGAAGGTGATAAACGTAGCTCACGGAGATCTGGTCATATTCGGTAGCTACTTAGCTTTTGCGGCAATGACCATGTTGGGGATAGACCCTATTCTAAGCTTAGTCATGGGCATGCCCCTATTGTTTGTAATCGGTTTCGGTGTTCAAAGATTTCTCCTCAACCGAGCTTTTGCAGTATCATTGGACGCTGCACTGCTAGTTTGTTTCGGGCTTTCCATAATATTTCAAAATTTTTGCCAGATCATCTGGACTCCGTTCTCCAGGAGTTTGAAACCACCTTATGCCCTAGAAAGTTTTAGTGTTGGCGTAGTTAATATTCCGCTAGTATATCTGCTGGATCTTGTTACCGCTTTAGTCGTGATGCTTCTCCTCCGCGAATTCCTCAGGAGAACATATTTGGGCAAGGCAATCAATGCCGCCTCTCAGGATACTAAAGCAGCTCTTTTGATGGGGATAAATACTGGCCGCGTATATGCCTTCGCCTTCGCTATCGCCATGGCCTTTGCTGCTATAGCTGGCGTGTTCCTTGGATTGACTTATCCGTTTACCCCGACATCGGGAGTCGCCTTCCTGATTATTGCCTTTGGCGTGGTTATAGTAGGTGGTTTAGGCAGCATGCTGGGGACACTTATTGGAGGTATGGTCTTTGGGTTAGCCCAAACTCTTGGTGGCTATTTCTTGGGTGCTGTGGCTCAGATGTTTGTTGCCTATATCCTGGTGTTTGTAATATTAGCCGTGAGACCACAAGGCATATTTGGCCGTTAGGAGGAACATGAGGGTTACCATTCCAGGATTGAGAGGAGGATTGATACCGTTTGCAGCGGTCGTAGTCGTGCTGGCGGTGCTGCCGGTGTTAGGAATGCCCCGTGAGTGGCTCCTTTACCTCTTTCTCTTCTTTATATACCTGGCTATGGCAAATATGTGGAATTTGCTTGCTGGTTATAGTGGTCTGATATGCCTATGCCCGGCTGCTTTTGTTGGGGTGGCAGGCTACACCGTAGCAATAGGCACATGGGTCGGTTTGCCTTTTTACCTGGGAATAATAGCTGGAGCTATAGCAGCGGTAGCATTTGCTCTACTCATCTCTTTTCCTGTCTTTAGGCTGAGAGGCATCTATTTCGCTATCGGGACACTGGTTCTACCTGAAGTACTGAAGGCTTGGTTTTTGCTTTGGAGACCTGTCGGCGGTGTGATGGTCGGTAGGGGTGCGGGCTACGCCGTAAAAGGTGTACAGGGGGTTTCCTTGACGGAGTGGTACTGGGTGGCTCTTGTTATCGGGATAGCATCAATTTTCCTTATGCGAATAATCTTGAGTTCAAAACTGGGACTGGGGCTTGCCGCAATTCGCGATAATGATGACACTGCCGCCAGTTCCGGGATAGACGTTTTCCGATTAAAGTTGTACTCCTTTGTCATTGCCGCCTTCATAATGGGAATGGCTGGGGCCATCTTCTATTCTTACGGCGGATATATAGAGCCGGTCGGCGCCTTCAGTATACGCTGGTTACTTATAGCCCTCCTCGCTACTGTCATAGGGGGAGAAGGCATTAAAGAGGGACCGATTATTGGAACGGCTATCGTTGTCATTTTGCACTTCTTACTAGCCAGATACACTGGAATCAGCCTACTTATACAGGGTGCGTTACTGATCATCATAATGTTGCTGGTACCGCAGGGTATTGTTGGCTACATACAAAAGACCCGAGCTTATCGCCTCCTATCAAAGTTAGCCAGCGGGCGATGATGTATTTCCCCCCAAACTAGGACAGGGGCTCTGGGAAGGATAAAAGATCGACCAAGGGTTGGGCTTTTCTTGCTTGTTGGGCCTAGGGTGTTTCATGCCTTAAAGGCACCAGATTTCGTTACTGGCCAGATAATCTATGTTAATGGTAGCGCAACTACCTATCAGCAATCTCCCCAGTAAAACGGCTTAGCTTCAGGCCTCAGATAAAAAGAAGTGACCTTCTCCCCCAAACTAAACCAGTTACTCTTAGAGTTTGCCTATGAGTGCAATCATTCTCTCCAATATTCCACTGCCTTGACAATTTCATAGATAAAGACTAGATTAGAAAAATCACCGTTTAAAATTGAAAAAGGAGGCTATGAATAAATGGGGAAATACGCGAAATATGTTAACGATTTAAGATTGTGGACGGAGCTCATACGCCCGTCGTATCGCGGCAAGATAGCCGATTTTTCTCTGATATTTGACCAAAAGGTTTTTCCGGAGGCCAAAATCTGGGTAGAGACTTTCCATATATACGCGCCGGGCTCCGGAGTCATGGTACCTGGCGAATTACCGATGCTAATCAATGGTACCGAGGTTCTGGGAAACGGCGGACAACACGCGCACCCCGACTTCGACGAACTATTTCTTTTTTTCGGAAGCAATCCGCACGATGTGCTGTCTCTGGGGGGCGAAGTGGAGTTCTGGCTGGGCGAGGGAAAAGACGCGCAGAAATTTATCGCCAAAACACCGATAGCTGAGTGGGTACCGCGGAACGTGGCGCATAATCCGCACTACTTCACCAAGGTCGCCAGCCGCGAGAGACCTATCATAGAAATGGCCATCGCCATGACGCCCACCTATAGCCTCGCTCCCGGCTCTTCTCGTTCGCTTCCGCTACCGCCGGCCTTTTCCTTTGAAAAAGTAGGGCAGGAGCAAAAGGGTAAGGCGCTTTACACGAAATATGTTAATGAAGTGAAGTTCGCCACGGACCGTTTATTCCCGTATCATCGCGGCAAGGTAGCCGTGCCGACCTTGATGTTCGATAAGACCACTTATCCGGACACTAAAATCTGGGTCGAGATTTTCCACGTATACGCCTCAGGAGCCGGAATAGGGCTCCCCTCCCTAGAGCCAACCCTTATCAAGGGTATCGGCGCAGCAGGTGGCGGCGAGGGAGGCGGCCACGCGCACAACTTCGACGAGCTCTTTCTTTTCATCGGGCTCGACCCGCATGACACCCTGAATTTGGGTGGCGAAGTCGAGTTCTGGCTGGGCGAGGGAGACGAGGCGGAAAAGTTCGTCACCACCAAAGCCACAGCTGAGTGGGTGCCGGCAAACGTAGTACATAATCCACACTATTTCAGGAGGGTTGACAGGCCCTTCCTCATGGTGGTTATCGCCATGACGTCTGAGTATGCCGTGGACGGTATGCGTTTCGCGCCATTGCCGCCAGGCTTTAAACTTTAAATGAGCAGGAGGTTAATATGGCCAGCCCGAGAAAAGGCGAGCAGGTTTTCACCAACTGCACTACAGGTGGACCCGTTTACGTTTATGTGAAAGACGGGAAAATAACGCGCATCGAGCCATTGACCCTCAATGGTGATGATGCCAGGTCATGGGTCATTAACGCGCGCGGGAAAAGCTTCTCTCCCTCGAGAACAGCCAGGGTTTCCCCCTATGCTCTGGCCGAAAGGTCGAGGATATACGGAAAAAGCCGCATCCTTCATCCGCTGAAGAGAGTAGACTTCGACTCCAAGAACAGGAAAACCGAAAACAGGGGTAAATCAGGCTACCAAGAAATAAGCTGGGATGAAGCCCTGGACATTCTCACCGATGAAATCAAGCGCATCCAATTCGATTACGGGCCGGGAGCTATTGCCAGCATGCCTTCCTCACACCATAACTGGGGAAATATCGGCTACCGGCACAGCACCTATTTCAGATTTATGAGCATACTGGGCTACACCTACGTCGACCATAATCCGGACAGCTGGGAAGGCTGGCACTGGGGAGCCATGCATAACTGGGGTTTTGCCTGGAGGCTGGGGATTCCCGAACAGCAGGACCTGCT
Organism: Dehalococcoidia bacterium; assembly: GCA_041489355.1. Taxonomy (GTDB): domain Bacteria; phylum Chloroflexota; class Dehalococcoidia; order Dehalococcoidales; family RBG-16-60-22; genus JBGPRB01. The sequence continues at coordinate 3,637 of JBGPRB010000016.1, read as the reverse complement.
GGAGGATGCCCTGAAAAACACGGACATGATTGTCTTCTGGTCCAGCGACCCTTCGGCGACATCCGGGATTTATTCCGGGCATGAGTCTGCCATAAGGCGTTTATGGCTTAAAGAGTTGGGCGTCAAAATGGTCTTCATCGACCCCTTCTACAACTTTACCGCCATAAACTTTGCCGATAAATGGTTCGCACCCAGGCCGGGCACTGATACAGCTCTCGCGGCGGCCATCGCCTACATCTGGATTACCGAGGATCTGTATGACAAAGATTATATTGAAAAACGCACTTATGGTTTCGATAAGTGGTGTGACTATATCCTGGGCAGGGAAGACGGAGTTCCCAAGACACCGCAGTGGGCGGAGAGAGAATCGAGAATACCGGCCCGCGAAATCAGGGCCTTGGCGAGGGAGTGGGGACGGAAAAAGACCATGTTGGCAGCCGGGGGTCTCGGGGGCTGGGGGGGTGCCTGTCGGACCGCTTACGGAACACAATGGGCAAGTATGATGGTCTTACTGGCGGCGATGCAGGGCCTCGGCAAGCCAGGCAGCAATATTTGGTCGACAACCGGGGGTGCCCCGTTTAATGCCGATTTTGTTTTTCCGGGATATGCCGAAGGAGGAATATCCGGCGACCCGGCGAACGCTGCTTCCCACTTCCGAATGCTCTCCCGTGGCATGACGATGCATCCGGTAAGCTCGGCCATAAATAGTCCCGGCGGACAGCATATACCGAGAATTCTGCTTCCCGAATGCATCATGAATCCACCTCAAGAGTGGCGTGGGAAGGGCTTCTGTGGTTCCTCCACCGAGACCCAGTTCAAGCTATATAAATATCCTGAAGACGGGTTTTCCGAGGTGAAGATGTTCTGGCGCTACGGTGGTTCCTATATTGGCACGATGAACAACACGAACCGCTGGGTCAAGATGTACCAGAGCCCAAAACTTGAATTTATCGTCAACCAGTCTGTCTACCTGGAAGGCGAGGCTAAGTTCGCCGACCTTATTCTTCCCGCCTGTTCCAACTTCGAGAGGTGGGACATTGGCGAATGGGCTAACTGCTCCGGATACATACCGAACTCTTCTTATGGCGTCAACCACCGGATAATAGTCCTACAGAAGAAATGCATTGAGCCGCTTGGAGAGTCAAAGTCGGACTATGAGATATTTGCCGCTATCGCTAAGAGACTCGGATTTTACGAAAAGTTCAGCGAGGGCGGCCTGACAGAGTTGGACTGGGTTAAGAGAATGTACCAGGTCACCGACCTCTCCAAACACATTTCCTGGGAGGAATTCGAGAAGAAAGGCTACTTCGTTGTCCCCTTGCCGAAAGATTACAAACCGACCCCTGCCCTGAGATGGTTCGCCGAAGGCAGGAAGAAGGACACGGCGGACTGGGGGCCGATTGGCGGCGCTATATCGGGTCTACCCGATGCCGAGGGCAATGTGGCTACCCAGACCGGTAAAATAGAATTCGAAGCGCAGAGCCTCAAACGCTTCGATCCGGATGACCGGGAGCGCCCGCCTGTTCCCAAGTATATTCCTTCCTGGGAAGGGCATCACACCCGTAAGCTTTACTCCAAATACCCCCTGCAATTGATTACACCTCACCCGCATTATAGCTTCCATACCATGTATGACGCGAAAGGGTGCTGGATAAATGAAATACCGGAACACAGGGTCAAAGCGAAGGACGGATACTACTATTGGGTCATCCGCATAAATCCAGAAGACTCCGAGAAGAGAGGTATCAATGACGGCGATATTGTTAAAGCCTACAATGACAGAGGCTCTGTCCTGCTGGTCGCTCAGGTTACCGGGCGTGTGCCAGCAGGGGTAGTCCATTCTTATGAGTCCTGCGCTATCTATGAGCCGACCGGCAACCCCGGGGAATCAACGGATAGGGGTGGATGCATTAACCTGTTGACACCGCACCGGTTTATTTCCAAGAATGCCTGCGGACTGGCGGCCAACTCCTGTCTGATTCAGATGGAAAAATGGAGTTAGCCCAAAAAATAAGGAGAATATGATATGACAAAATGGGGTTTTGTAATCGATATATCAAAATGCAATGCCTGCTATTGCTGCTTTATTGCCTGTAAAGATGAGTACTGGGATAACGATTATCCTCCGTATACAGCAGCCCAGCCCAGGTACGGGCAAGCGTGGATGAACATCGCCAGGAACGAGCGCGGCAAACATCCCTGCGTAAAAGTCGCTTATATGCCGGTTCCCTGCATGCATTGTGAAGACGCACCCTGCATCAAAGCTGCCAGGGATGGCGCCATCTATAAAAGGCCTGATGGCATCGTGGTCATCGACCCGCAGAAAGCGGCGGGGCAAAAGCAACTGGTCAAGTCCTGCCCCTATGCCGCCATTTTCTGGAACGAGGAAAAGAACCTCCCTCAGAAGTGCACCTTCTGCGCTCACAGGCTCGAGGAAGGCGGAATTCCCAGGTGCGTGCAGTCTTGCCCGACTGAGTGTATACACTTCGGCGACCTGGATAACCCTGAAACCGATGTGTCTAAACTATTAAAGTCGGCTAAAGCCGAAGTCTTCCACCCGGAATGGAATACGAAACCACTTGTCTACTATATAGACCTCCATAAGATGACCAGATACTTCATCGCTGGCGCGGTGCTATTCAAAGACACGGATGAATGTGCCGAGGGTGTGACGGCAACCCTGACGGCCGATGGCAAACTGGCAAAGACAACGACCAACAACTATGGAAACTTCGAGTTTGACGGTCTTGATGCTGGCAAGTACCGGTTAAAGCTGGAATGTGCTGGATATGCCCCTAATACGATAACTGTCGACCTGAAGACTGATAGTTACCTGGGGGATATAGTGCTGGCCAAGGCTTAGGTGGCGATAGGCGATAAACGTCATGAGAACCAGGAAGGGCATGTATTGAAGAAGCAACCTCCGAGCCTTCAGGCTGCGGGGACTTGCGTGGTGGTATTTAGAAATTAATTAATGGAGGGTACGAGTATGACTGATTTATTTGACCTGACGGGTAAAGTGGCCGTCGTGGTCGGTGGGGCTGGTGGCCTTGGCAAGGCTCAGGCATTAGGTCTGGCCGGTGCCGGTGCGGATGTGGCTGTAGCCAGTCGTAATCTGGACTCCCTGAAGGCTGTAGCTAAGGAAATCGAGGCTAAGGGACGTAAATCCTTAGCCGTCAGGGTGGATGTGGTCGATGCGAAACAGGTTAACGCCATGGTAGAGACTATTATGAAGACCTTCCATCATATCGATATCCTGGTCAATGCCGCGGGCTTAGCCATCCGAAAACCGGCCGACAGCTTCCCGATTGACGAATGGCAGCAGGTTATGGACATCAATACACGTGGCACGTTCCTGTGCTGCCAGGCGGTGGGGAGAATTATGATTAAGCAGAAAAGTGGCAAGATTATTAATGTCTCTTCGGTCAGGGGTAGATATGGTTTACCGGCCGGTTATGCGGCCTACTGCCCCAGCAAAGGCGCGGTGGATACGCTGACCCGCACATTGGCCTGTGAATGGGCCAAATATAACGTGCTGGTCAATGCCATCGCGCCGACCGTCGTGGAAACTGAACTGACCAAAGGCTTGCTGGCTGACGCTGAGTATGCCAAGACCCTAAAAGCCCGCATTCCCATG
>JBGPRB010000015.1:0-25142 GCA_041489355.1 Dehalococcoidia bacterium | reverse complement strand
CACGCCCTTAAGGACCTGGGGCTGGAATACAAAGATATCTCCAAAATTAACCCCCGCATTATCTATACCCACCTCAGCGGCTACGGACTGCATGGGCCTGAAAAAGATGTTGGCGCTTATGACTTCGTCGGCTACTGGGCGCGGAGCGGCGTCATGGCGTCCCTGGGCGAGCCGGGCACACCGCTGTCCTTCCAGCTGCCGGGCTTCGGGGATAATACCACCGGCATGTACGCGGCCTGCGCTGTTATGATGGCACTTTTTCACCGGGAGCGCACCGGAGAGGGGCAGGAAGTCTGCGTCTCTCTCGTCGGGGGGGGGATATGGTCGATGGGCATCGTGCTGTCTTCGGTGCTGGCGACGGGCCTGGAATATCCCCGCGTATCCCGGAAGGTCCAGAGCAACCCTATCTTCAACAGCTACGAGTGCGCCGACGGTAAATGGCTGCAGCTTGCCTGCATCCAGGGAGACAGGTACTGGGCCGGGGTCTGCAAGGCGCTGGAGCTGGGAAAGCTGGAGAACGACCCTAAATATTGCACGCACGAGAAACGCATGGAAAACCACGAGGCTTTAATCCAGATACTGGATAAAGTCTTTAAGTCCAGAACCCAGAAAGAATGGGCGGAGCGGCTTGCCCGCGAAAACACTATCTGGACGGTCGTCAAGACGCCAGCCGAGGTGGTCGCCGACCCCACCCCCTGGGCGGACGGATATTTTAAGGAAATCGACCACCCGGCGGGGAAAAAGCTCAAGATGATAATGCCGCCGTGGCAGTTCAGCAAGACACCGCCGACGATACGCAGCACCGCCCCGGAGTTCGGCCAGCACACGGAGGAGGTCCTTACCGGGATTCTCGGCTATACCTGGGACGAAGTGTCTGCTTTAAAAGATAAAGGGGTCATACGGTGATAACGGTATTTTAGAGTATTTATTTCCTCTCCCCTCGTGGGAGAGGATTAAGGTGAGGGGCAGATTCAGGATTTCACCCTCACCCTTGCCTCTACCGTCAAGGGAGAGGAGTTAACACTACTGAATATCCGGCATAAGGAGGCGACGATGGGCGAGCTATTGAAAGGAAGAGTCGCGGTGGTGACCGGGGCGGGCAAAGGCCTGGGGCGCGCCGAGGCTATTGGGCTGGCTCAACAGGGAGCTAGAGTGGTGGTCAATGACCTGGGCACGGCCACCGACGGCAGCGGGGTCTCCAGGGGGCCGGCCGATGAAGTTGTCGGTGAGATACAAAGCGCCGGCGGCACGGCCGTCGCCAGCTATGCCAGCGTAGCTAGTGTGGAGGGGGCGGAGAGTATCATCAAGACGGCCGTCGACAGCTTCGGGCGAATCGACGTGCTGGTAAATAATGCCGGTTTCAACAGGGACCGCATGGTCTATAACACCTCCGACGAAGAGTGGGACTCGGTAATAAAAACGAACCTCAGCGGCACTTTCTACTGCACGCGGGCCGCCTGCAGGGCAATGAGGCAGCAGAACTATGGCCGGATTATCAATACCTCTTCTCACGCCGGACTGGGCAACATGGGCCAGGCTAACTACGGGGCTGCCAAGGAAGGCATCGTCGGCTTGACGCGCACGGTAGCCCGGGATATGGGCCGGTATGGCGTGACCTGCAATGTCATCCGCCCGGTGGCCGGGACGAGGGGTTTTATCGAGATGGTCAGGGATAAGGGGCTCAAAGAGGCGTGGGTCAAGATGTGGGGTGCCGAGCTTGCGGAAAGGCGGTTAAAGCAAATGCTGGAGCTTAACCAGCCGGAAGATGTCGCCGGGCTGGTCGTCTACCTCGCCAGCGAGAAAGCCCACAATATCAACGGCTGCGTCTTCGAAGTCTGGCACGGACATATCGGGATTTACGTCGACCCGCCGCCTTTAGAGCAGGTGCTCTGGAAGGACGGGCGGTGGACGCCGGAAGAGCTGGCCGAGACCATGCCGTCCACGCTGACAAAAGACAAAGTGCACGATTTACCGGCCATTTTCCCGTTCTAAAGTGTTGTCTCCCCCTTTCGTAAAGAGCCTGCCCTGAGCGGAGCGAACGGGGGGATTAAGGGGTATTATATCTTAGGAGGAGAACCATGTTGCAGAAAATCGACCACATCGGTATCGTCGTTAAAGATGTCGATGCAGCCCTGGAGGTATATTCCGGGATGTTCGGCTTTGAGGTCGTGGAGAAGATGGATGGCCCCGGTGGGGAGTTTAAAGTCGTCCTTGTGAGAGTCGGCGGCATTACCCTGGAGTTTCTCCAGCCACTGACGTCCAGAGGCAGCTACGCCCGGTTCCTGGAATCACGCGGCGGCGGCCTGCACCACGTATCTTTTGCCACCAATAATATCAAGCAAGACTTAAAGACGCTTAAAGCCCGGGGCACCAAGCTGATTAACGAAGAGCCGATGTCTCTCCCCGGTGCCATGATAGCTTTTATTCACCCGGAAGCCGCGGAGAACGTGCTGATAGAACTGGTGCAGAGGCCTTTGCCTTTCCCGGACAAGGGAATCAATATCAAGATGGTATAACGCGGGAGGATTACCGGACAGCTTCGGGCATTCACGCTACCAGCAGCGGGATGAGCTTTCTCACGCTGTCCAGTTTTTCCAGGTTTTCCAGCATTCCCAGCAGTTCCGTGGCTTTCTTTTTGCTTATCTTCCCGGAGAAATCCACGTTCGTCCAGAACTTGGCGAGTATATCTTCCCTGGACATGGGGTTATGGAGAGGGTCGCCTTTAACCGCATCGCAGGACTCGATAAGCTGCTGCCCGTCTTTCAGGGTTACGGTCATTCTGGCAGCTTCGAATTTAACATAGGGACTGGCGGTGAGCTTTATCTTATCGATGAAGTCATTTATCCGGGGGTCGCGTATCGCCGTCTCGGTGAAGTGTTCCGGCTTGACAGCCCCGTGTATAAACGCCGTCCCCACGACGTACTGATAGCTGAAGGCAGCATTGCCGTGAGGGAAAGGTCCGATTTTAAAGGGATGCCCGCAGATGTGGTCGATACCGCCCTGGGCTAGGTCGAGATTAACTTCCCGTATATCGTCCGCTTTCACTTGGTGTTTACGGACGAGCGCCAGGGCGCAGTCGATAGCGGCATGGGGGATGCGGCAGCAGGGATAGGGCTTGATGGTGCCATCCGCACAGTAGACCTTACCCAGGTCTTTGGTCAGGGCTTCCGGCTTCTGGCAGCCTTCGGTGAACATCTTATAATAGCCGAATTTACTCAGCAGGGCGTCCTCCGGCCCCGTCCAGCCGGCTTTAGCCAGCCGCGCGGAGAAAACGCCGGCCCGGCCGGACAGTCCCTGGGGCAGTTTGAAGGCGGTGGTGCCGTCCCAGATTATCTGAAAGGTGCTGCCCAGCTGATTTAGCACGATACCCAGGGCGTTTCTCATCTGGAGCTTGTTCAAGCCGAGCATCCGACCGGCGATAGCCGTAGCCCCGAAGGCGTTTACCGTGCCGGTGCCGTCCCAGCCCAGGGTGAAGCCGAAGCCGGAGGCTGCCAGGGTGCGTGAGGCAATATCATCGCCGACGAGCAGGGCGGTAATCATCTCCCGGCCGCTGGCATTCGTAGCCTCAGCCATGGTGAGGGCTGTCGGCACCGTGGTGCCGCTGACGTGCCCCGGACAGCTAGCGCCGTCTACCAGGGGGCTTACCGGCTCAAAATCGAAAGAGCGTGCCATAACGCAGTTAGCCAGGGCGGCGTTTTCCGCCGGCACTTTACCGCCGTGAACCAGGATGGTGGCCTCCTCCTTGCCGCCGCTCTCTTTCAGGAGTCCGGCCAGCTCCGGGTTGCCGGTATCGGTAGAACCGCCTATCAGGCAGCCCAGTGTATCGATAATGCGGTACTTGGTGCTCTCCAGTGTGGCCCTGTCGAAATTCTCAAAGCGTGTATCCAGCGTATTTGCGGCCAGTTTTTCGATAGCCGTGGTTTCCGTAGCTTTATTCATAGACAACCTCCAGCAGCCGTTATTTGCCTATCGACGTCGGGCTCTTGCCGGGAGTAGCGAACTTTTTAACGGCAGCCTCGTTAAGCTCCACGCCAAAGCCGGGCCCATCGGGCGGATAGAGAAAGCCATTCTCGTACCTGGGGACTTTTACCGCGAGGTCGTTCTTCAGCGGAGTGCTGACCGTATCGGGTATATTATAGAGGTTCAGCGGGCCGATGGCTTCCTGCTCTATCCTGCCCATCCATTCGGTGGCAGCCAGGAAGTGCGCTTCGACGGCGGCGCCGAGACCGGAGTTAATCATGCAGCCGCACATTACCGGGAGATTGGCCGACTGCGCGATAGACACCCACTTTTGCGATTTCAATATACCGCCGGCCTTGGGCACTTTTAGGAAAAGGCCGTCCGCCGCGTCCAGCCGTATAATTTTTATCAGGTCATTAAGCTCGGCGGCAGATTCGTCGGGGAATACCGGTACGTCTACCTTCCGGCGGAGGCGCGCCAGGCCATCGATATCCCACCAGGGCACGGGCTGTTCGGCGACGAATATATCGTATTTGGCTACCTTCTTCAGGACATAGAGCGCCTGGTGATATTGCCAGCCGCCATTAGCGTCTATCATTATCTTGATTTTGCTGCCTACCGCTTCCCTTAAAGCGCCGACCAGCTCTATATCTTCATCGGGCGTCCTGGCGCCGACCTTCAGCTTCAAGCCTTTAAAACCGGCCTTTACCAGGCTCTTTCCTTCCGCTTCTACCTCTTCGGCCGTTCCCGAAGACATTACGAAAGCCAGCGCTATCTTTTCGTTGACAAGACCGCCCAGGAGTTTATAGACGGGGACTCCCAGCGCTTTACCCATGATATCGTGCAGGGCGTAATCGATGACCGCCTTGGACTGGTTGTTGACCCTGGCGGCCCGGTCCATCCTCGCCACGACTCTTTCGATATTAAAAGGGTCCTCGCCGAGAAGTATCTGGGGTCCGAAAACGTGGTTGATATTGTGCATGATAGAGTCCTGGCTCTCACCCATGTACCACGGAGACGTATCTCCGGTCTCGGCTATGCCCGTAATGCCCTCATCGGTATATATCTTAACGACAACGGCATCGGCGCACTTGGCGGCACCCCCCGACATGACGATAGGCTTGGCGAAGGGCAGGGAGACCGGGATGCATTCAATTTTGGTAATCTTCATAAAATATCCTCCGGATGATGATTGGTAGCGATTCGAGTGGTGGCTATTTTTATATAGCACTAAAAGCTGTCATAAGTCAAATCATAGAATATGTTATAATCATGGAGTTCTATACGGCGGCTGGATTTATATCTAATACGAATTGAAAATGAATGAAAAACGATAAGAAACGACCAGCGTTCGTGCCGGGGCTGGCGCTGGCGGAAGGGTTTTATAAAGAAGAAGTAAGACCGATTCTGGCCGACCATTTTCCGAATCTGAGATATTCTGCCGCTCTTATCGGCGGCGGTTCCGAGGTGATGGAATTGGATACGGAAATGTCCGCCGACCATAACTGGGGTCCGCAGGTGATGCTGTTCCTGAGCCCCGATGATTATGAGTCGAAGAGAGATGCTATTCGGGCAGTTCTCGGCAACAAGCTCCCAGTAACATACCGGGGTTACCCGACCAATTTCTCAGAGCCTGACCCGGAGGATAACGGAACACAAATTCTGCGCCCTGTTGCTTCCGGGCCCGTAAATCATCGTGTTGAGACTTACACGCTTGGCGGGTTTTTTACCGACTATCTAAATATCGACATTGAGAAGGACCTGGAGTCAGTTGACTGGTTGACGCTGCCGCAGCAGAAGCTCCGTTCAGTCACGGCGGGTCGCGTTTTCCATGACGGGCTCGGCCTGGAAAAGATAAGGGAGCGGCTTTCATGGTATCCGCACGATGTCTGGCTCTATATTCTTGCCTCGGTATGGGCAAGAATAGGACAGGAAGAGCACCTGATGGGGCGGGCCGGCTTTGAGGGGGACGAGAATGGTTCCTCTATTATCGGCTCAAGGCTCGTCCGCGATATTATGCGGCTGGCTTTTTTATTGGAGAGAGAGTATCCGCCGTATGCCAAATGGTTCGGTACGGCTTTTTTAAAATTAAAAGCTGCCGTGAAATTGGAGTCAGTTTTAACGGATGTATTGCAGGCACATTCCTGGAAAGAACGTGAAACGCATCTCTCTAAAGCTTATTCAATACTGGCAGAGATACACAATGCTCTGGGAATCACCGAACCGCTTTCCACTGAGGTGTCCCGGTTCTGGGGTCGTCCTTTTAAGGTCATCAGGGGCGATAGATTCGCTACGGCTATTCTCAAACGAATTAAAGACCAGCAGATTACACCCCTCATGAAACGGAGTCCGATTGGCAGCGTCGATGTTTTCAGCGATAACACCGATATGCTTGAAGATGCAGCTTTTCGTCATGTAATACGTAAATTCTACGAATGATGCGGTCATTATTCTCGTTCCTTAGACGATTGTGTCCCGAGTATATAAATCAAGTTTTCCCTTTGCTGCATCTCTGTTGTGACTAAAGTCATAGCAATGGATATGGGTTAATGTAATATACTAATGACAGTGAAAGGGAGAACCTAAAGGGCGAGGAGGTAATGGCGATGAATACCAAGTGCCCCGGACAGGATATAAACAATCTCAGGGCTGCGATTTACAAGTGCCCGAAGTGTGGCGCTGAGGTGGAAATGTTTTCCGACGAACTCAGGATAAAGTGCAAGAAGTGCGGCGAGTACGTTTATAAAGAGCAGACGCCTTCCTGTATCGAGTGGTGCCCTTCGGCGCGCCAGTGCCTGGGGGAGGAAAGGTGGAAAGCTCTCAAGGGCGAGAGTTAGCGAATGATTGCTGGAGGTGTGATGTGGTAGCCAGGGCTTTAAGAAAGATAGTCAAAATCGACGAGGATAAATGTAACGGCTGCGGAGACTGTATTATCTCCTGCGCTGAGGGAGCGTTGAAAATTATAGACGGCAAGGCCAGACTTATCAGCGAAACATACTGTGATGGTCTGGGTGCCTGTCTCGGGAAGTGCCCGCAGGACGCTATTACTATCGAGGAGAGGGAAGCCCGGGAGTTTGACGAAGCTGCAACAGAGGAGCATTTGCAGGCAGAAGAGACGGAAGATAAGCTTCCCTGCGGCTGTCCTTCCGCCACTGTTACCCAATTTGAAAGAAAAACCGATGCTGCAGCTCCGGCAGCGGTTATCACTGAAGCCGGTACCAAATCAAGGCTACGTCACTGGCCGGTACAGTTAACGCTCGTCCCCCCGACAGCTCCCTTCCTTAAAGGGGCGGACCTGGTGCTGGCGGCGGACTGCGTTCCCTTTGCCTATGCCGGTTTTCACCAGGAATTCCTCGGCGATAACGCCGCCCTGCTGGTGGCCTGTCCCAAGCTGGACGATTTTCAGGCCCACCAGGAAAAGCTTAACGAGATATTGAAACAATCGGGGATTAAGAGCCTGACCGTGCTGCACATGGAGGTCCCCTGCTGCTCCGGCCTGGTGCACATGGCCAGGCAGGCGATTCTCGCCAGCGGTAATGTCGTCCCCTTTAGAGACATCACCATCAGTATCAGGGGCGAACGGAAGTCCGGCTAAGCGGAAACCAGCCTTTTGCCCAGTTCGTAGGCATCAGCGAGGGCGGTGGGATGTTGTTTAATCTCGCCTTTCTTGTCGATGCCCCTTATTAAAAGCTCTTCCTTATATTCGGCGTTAATTGCCTGGAAGAAGTATTTTATTGTCAGCTTTGGCCCGTCAAACAGTTTCGCCCCCCTCGTAGCCCCGACGGCAATAAAAGCGCCCTTTTTCAGGGGCATATTCATGTTTTTCAGGACGTATTTTCTCGACCAGAGTGCCTGGCAGCGGCTGATGAGCGGCATAAGCTGAGCGCTGACGGTATAGAAAAATATGGGAGAGGCAACGATGATGGCATCGGCGGCGAGTATTTTGGGGTAGATGCCATCCATGTCGTCCCGGATAACGCAGTTGCCGTCTTTCAGGCACGCGTATATTTCGCGGCAGGGTGCAATTTTTAAATTAGCCACAGTTATTTTTTCGACCTCCGCTCCCTGGCTCTGCGCCCCCCTGAGGGCTTCATCGAGAAGAAGGTCGGTGTTGCCCTTGATTCTCGGGCTGCCCATGATACCCAGGACTTTCAAAGCAACCTCCCGGTTAACGACCGTCAATATTTAATTTGCCGCCCTGAGCGAGATTTTCCTGTTTATAATCCACGATATCGATGTGTACTGCCGAAGGCGGACACCCGATATTCTTCACGATTGCTTCGGTGACGTCTTTGACCATACCCCGCTTTTGTTCGATAGTTCTGCCTTCGATGATTTTTATGGTTACGAGTGGCATGCGTACTTCTCCTTTCCTGTTGACTTTATAGAAAGAGTTTAATGCTTAATAAATGGAGAGTCAAATAAATAATAGTATTGGTTCTGTTTACATTTAGTTGATGGTCTTACCTCACCCCAGACCCCTCTCCAGCCCGGATATATTGGATACCCAAGCAACTGTTGGCTGGAGAGGGGAGTTTAGGAGAGAGGGGGCTAAGCCCCCTCTCATATTCTATCCCCCTCTCAAACAGATTAACCCCTGGTCTTGTTCAATCTTGCTGGTTTGAGAGGGGGATAAAGGGGGTGAGGTTAAGATAATACCTGAACAGCAAAAACCGAAAAAAGATAGTTTTAAAAACTTCGATTTTAATCGGGCGCCGCATTAGAAGCGCCTTGTTTTAAGGACGATAGCCAGGATAACGATTAAAGACATGATAATTACCGATAGCAGGCCCCCGATAAGGTAGATTATCCAGCCGGGTACGCTCGGCGGCTGGCTGAGGTTCGGGAGCGGGAGAGAGGACGTAGGAACTGGCATGGACGGGGGTTTTATTTCCATCAAAGCCGGTGTGGTCGGCACGGGTTGTAATTTTATAGATTGAGTCAACTCCGTCATCTTATCCGGATTATTCTGAGGGATTGGTGCCGGTGGTGCGGTTGAAGTCTCATTGTCCGCAGCCGGGGGTGGCTCCGTGATAAAGATGCCGGCGGAACTCCAGCCACTGTGTGTGCTGGCGGTGGTTGCCCTGACCTTCCAGTAATAGGTCGTGTCGTAGTCCAGGCTGACATCGCACTGCCAGGCGTTGGTCGGCAGGGCGTAATCATTTATCCTGACGATGGAAGGATTTTCAAAATTGTCATCAGCGGATACCAGCAATTCATAGGCGCTTGCCCCGAATACAGCCGTCCACTGGAAAACCGGCCTGATAGATACTCCGGTAGCGCCGGCGGCCGGGATTTCCGGCTTGAGGGCGACAGCCTCCGTATCCAGGCTGGTGGTAAAGGACCGCTTCGGCGACCATGGACCGAGTACCGGGGCGCTGGCCCGCACGTGCCAGTAGTAAGTAGTGGCCGGTTCGAGAGTCGGCAGGCGGGCAGAGCTGGACGAAGTGGAGTCCTCAAAGCCGCTGGGGACAGAAGAGAAATCGGTATCATAATCGCACTGCCATTTATAGCTCGTGGCACCATCCATCGTTTCCCAGTCGAGCCTGATGTCCCTGATGGTGTGGTCAATCAGACTGCCGATGCCCGATGCCCCGTTATCCGGGGAAACCTGGGTGGCCGGCGATGTCAGAGTATCATAGAAGGTCATCAATTTACAGTTGGTGGTATCTATCGACCATAATCGATTGTCGCGTTGCCACAGTCCGGATAGGGTGGCGCCACCGCTCAGGCCGCGGGTTACCGTTTCGAATGTCGGGCTGGAGGCAAAGGTGGGGTTAAGACAGCGTTCCATGCCACCATCAGCATCAGAGTTGGCAGCATATAAGGTGCCATTGCCGGCGGCGGCCAGCCGGTTGATTGTAGCTCCAGCGGGCAGGGTATCGTCAATGCTTTCCCAGTCGGTGCTGCGGCCAATGACGAACCGGTAGAGTACGCTATCGACAATATCGCTGGCGGCGTAAACAGTATGGTTGGTTTTGAATTCGGGGTCGAAGGCGACGGTAATGAGGCCGGAGAGCGGTGGTGAGGTGGCGTCCTTAGGTAATGCTTGAAACGAAGTGCCGTTGTCGCTGGACCAGAAAACCCACCCGCTGGTATTCCCGATAAGAATGGTCCCGTCATTCTCATAGTCGGGTGAGAAGGCTAAAGAGTGTAAAGACTGGCTGCCCACCGGGACCCCCTCAGAATAGGAAAAGCCATCGTCAGTGCTCCAGTAGACTACTCCGTGGCTGCCATCATAACTACCGATGAGAAGGGTATTTTCATCGGCGATTGCCCAGGCGTCAACTGGAAACGCCGTACTAGTGGTGGGGTCACGGGTAAATCGTCGCCGGTAGGTCTGGCCATTATCTTTTGATTCCCAGATTACCGGGCTGCCGTTGCTTTCCCCGGCAAGAAATAACGTGTGGCAATCATCGCCGTATTGCGGGGGAAGGTCGACGAACTTCAGGCTGTCCACGCTGGCCAGATTATCGGATAAAATCCTTTCCCAGGTAGAGCCATCGTCGATACTGCGCCAAAGACTGTGGCTACCGCCAAAGGTAATCATGAATAAGGTATCATCCTGGCTGTAGCCGGGAGATGGCTCCAGGTCGACGATGGTATCAATAGAAGTGTCAATCAGGCTGAGCTGATTCCAGCTTGTACCGATATCCCGGCTTATGGAGAGGGCGCTGTCATTGCCACTGGTAGCGGCATACATCCGGCCGGTAGCGGCGAAATCGGGAGGTATAAGCACGCATGTATCGGAATCACCGGTCGGCTCCTTGCGACTTTTTGTCCAGTTGATACCGCCGTCTGTGCTGATATAAGTCCGGACGCTATCAGCAGCGCCAGCCAGCAGGATGACGGACGAGTTATTACTGTAAGCAGTCAGTCCGGTAATGTCGGTATTGCTTTGCCCATAAATACTACCGACGTTCAGGTCAGTGGCCGTCGAGGTGGCGGGCGCCTCGGCACAACTGATTTTATAGACATCTCCTTCGCCGGTGCCGGTGTCAATACCGATAAAGAAAACGCTCTTTCCCGAACTGACATCGGCATCAAAGTCGTCGGGGAAGGCAATCGCCGCCGCGTCGGCAACGACAACGGCATTCAGTCTGGCGTAACCTGTGCTGGCACCCCAGTCGCCATCGCCGATTTTACTGGCGATAAAAGTATCCATCTCATCGGTCATCATGGCCACAAGCTGCCGGTCCAAAAAATAATTGGGTGAAAAAGCCACAGTGTAGACATCATAACTGCCGACGTGAGTATCTACCCAGTCGGCGATAATATCTGCCTCGTTCAGAGTGTAGACACCGCCGAACTCGGAACTATCGGTATCTCTAATGCCAACGGCGATAATGTTGTGGTCCAACCAGGCAGCGGCAATCGAGGTTATTTCTTTATGGCCGGTCCCGGCTTCTCCGGGACTTCCTGGTATCTTTACGAAGGTCTTGCCGCCATTGGTTGACCGATAAACTAACGATGAAGTAGCGTAATAAATAGTACCAGCGTCGTGGGGAGATACCGCGATGCCTGTTATGGCATCCTGCACCTTACCTATATAAGCCCAGCTAAGGCCGCCATCGGTTGACTTATACAGAGTATAGGGGAGTCCTTTACCATAAGCATAGAGAGTCCCATCAACAGCCAGGGTCAAGTGCTGGATATCAGAGCCTTCAGCCAGTACCCAGTTTCCTGCCTCGCCCTCGATGGGGATATTCACTTTCGACCACTTGACTGCTTCGGGAGACGCCGATACCCGCAGGGCGGGGATAACGGTGATGAAGCTCAGTAGCGGGACAAGCAGTATGATGATGGTAGATATGCTCAGGTGTGCAATCTGTGCGTTCTGTGCATTTGACACATGGCGAATTCTACTCTTGCCTGTCGACAAAGTCAATAGTTATGGAAAGGTATTTTATTTGAATAAGGCCGGGTCATGAGTATATACTGGATTCTGGAAGCCGGGGGTAAAAGGTATATATGGATAGAGATATTAGAGAGATTGATGAAGGTGCGGACTATGTAGGTTACCAGGAAGCCTTTGACCTTATCAGCTTGAATGTCAAGCCGGTAGGGATTGAGGAGCTGCCTCTAGCTTTGAGTGTCGGAAGGATAGCGGCGGAGGATATCATGGCGGAGGTGAGTTATCCATCCACCGATGTATCGCTTAAGGACGGTTTTGCCGTTAAGTCCGAGGATGTGGAAAATGCTTCGGCGCGGCAGCCGGTGCGCCTGAGAGTGACCGGTTCGGTGTACGCCGGCTTAAAATACGAAGGTGAGGTCAAGCGGGGTAAGGCTATTAAGATATGCTCCGGGGCAACGATACCCCGGGGTGCGGATGCAGTGGTATCCGAAGAGCTATGTGAAGAAATATCTCCGGATGAGGTGCTGGTCAAGGCTGATGCGGGGGAGGGGCGGAACGTGCTGCGTACCGGGGGAGAGGTAAAAGCCGGGGGTAGTATCGTGCGGAAAGGGGGAAGGCTTTTACCCGGTTACCTGGGACTGGCAGCGGCTGCCGGTATCAATCGGGTAAGTATTTTCCGGCGGCCAAAGATAGCTGTCGTGGGTGTGGGTGATGAGGTAGTCGCCCCCGGTGAGTACCTTCATCCCGGCCAGCTTTATGCCAGCAATCTGGTCACCATGGAAGCCTGGCTGGCTTCTTTCGGCGTTTCCTGCGTCGCTTCGGTGGTAAAAGACAATGAGGAGGCCATCGAGCAGGAGCTATTAAAATATTTACATGGCGTTGACAGTATTCTTACCAGCGGCGGCGCCTGGGGAAGTGAGCGTGACCTCGTCATCGGTACGCTGGATAAGCTCGGCTGGCGGCAGCTCTTTCACCATGTGCGTATGGGGCCGGGAAAGGGTATTGCTTTCGGCCTGTGGAAGGATAAGCCTGTATTCTGTCTGCCGGGCGGGCCGGCCAGCAATGAGATGGCTTTCCTGCAGCTTGCCCTGCCCGGGATACTGCGCATGGGTGGAGATACCAGGCACCCTCTCCAGACGGTTGCCGCCAGGCTTACCGAGAATGTAAAAAGCCGACACCGGGCGTGGACGGAGTTTAAGGATGCCGTCCTATCCCGTGATTCGCAGGGGAATTATACTGTGAAACTCTACAGGAACAGGAGTCGTTTGCAGGCAATTGCCAGCGCCAACAGCCTTATCTGTGTTCCGGAGGGCAAAGAATCGCTGAGCAGTGGCGAGATTGTACCCGTACAGATTCTGGCACCACGGCTGGATGATGTGTAAAAAATGTTTTCCATTTAGCTTTTGAATTCCCTCTCCCTTGAGGGGAGAGGGAAGGGTGAGGGTGATATCTTCTATAGGTTCATCGAGGCAGAACCCCCTCACCTTAATCCTCTCCCACGGTGGGGAGAGGAAAGAAAAAAAGAGAGCCCCGACGCAATGTCGGGGCTCTCATCCTTCCTTAGAAGGTTGTCCGTCAAGCCATTACTAGACGGTTCGTCTGGTTCTGACAATCAGGACAATCACGGCAATCACCAGGACAGCGCCGATGATGATTATCGCCCAGATGTAGGTGGGATTAATCACCTTTTCTGCAGGTGCGGCGGGAATCACTATCTGCTGTGCTGGAGGTGCCGCCGGTATGTTGATTATGGGGGCCGGCATTTGCTGGACCACTACCGGAGGTGTGGGCGCAGGAGCAGGAGGAGCAGGCTCGGCAATCGTGATGTTGGCGATGGTTGACCAGTCGCTCTGTACGGGTAGAAGAGCTCTGACTCTCCAGAAGTAGGTCTTGCCCTGTTCCAGCGTGACGTTGAGAGGCAGCTGAACGCCCGCGTTGGCTACCTGGGTGGCATACACAGGTGCCGCGAAGGCAGTGCCTTCGGACAGCTGGAAGTCATACATGGTAGCGCCGGATACCGGCGTCCAGGAGAAGGCCGGCTTGGTGCTTGTGATGGTAGCACCGTTAGCCGGTGAAGCGATAGTCGGGACCGAAGCAGCTGTAGGCTGGACGACGAAGCTGCGGGTCTCGGAGGGGGCGCTCGTCATCGGAGCAACTGCGACGATTTTCCAGTAATAGGTGTTGCCCGGAACAGCAGCCGTCCAGGTATAGGAGTCAACAGGGGCGCCGACACCGGCTGCGATCGGACTGCCAGCCACGCCTGAGGTGAACATGGGATCCAGTCCTATCCATACCTGGTATCCCGTCGATTTTGACAGCCTGTCCCAGGTGAAGGTTACCGGCTGAGCGTTGCCCGCTATCTGGCTGAGTATCTGGACAAGCATCTTGTCCTTGGGGCTATTCAGTTTCGGGCCAACCAGGGCTACTGTATCGTCGAAGTAGTAGACCAGATTGGCGTCCTGGTCGACGGACATCAGCCTGATGCTGCCATCCGCATTCTTGGAGGTCTTCAGGGCTGATGGGGTCAGGGCAAAGTCAGCCGTGGCCGGGTCACCGGAAAATCTGGTACGCCAGAAGAACCATCCATGCGTGCCGGGAATGGTCGGTAGCGCCGTGCTGTTGAGGACGCTGGTGGTGCCGTTGCTGCTGACAGCATAGAGAATGCCGTTGCGCAGGGAGACACCGGTATTAACTTCGGTGTTGATCGGGGGGAGCATGTTCATGGTCTTGAACTCGCCCAGGAAGTTGGCCGGGCTGATTTCACAGCGGAACATGGCATTGCTGTTCACCGGAGCGGCAAAGATATAGTCGCCGGTGCCGAGACCGGTAGCCGCAATCTGGGAAGCAACGGGGCCGGTAGCCATAGCACTGAAGGTGGCAACCCAGGAAGCACCGCCATCGGTGCTGTAATTGATGCTGCCGCCGCCGCTGCTGACGACCAGCTTATTCTCGCCGAGGGTGAGCACCCTGGCGATGTTGCCGCTTACCTTGGTGTTAACGCCGAGTCCCCAGGTAAAGCCGGCGTTGGAGCTCTTGTAGACGTTGACGCCGCTGCCGATGTAGATGACAGTCGCGGATTCGACAGCGAGGTCGGTGATGTTATTGGGCGTATTCAGGCGCGTCTGCCAGCGTGAGAGACCGCCATCGCCCGAGTAGTAGATGGTGGTGCCGCCTTCATCGGCAGCATAGACCATATTCGGGTCGGCAGCGACGCCGCGCAGAATAAAGTCGGGGTTGGCGGCAACTTCGGGAATGCACAGTATCCTGGTCACGCCGAACATCGCCATGCGGTAGATGGATACGGTGGTGCCGTCATGAGCGGCTAGGTACCAGGGGTCTCCGGCTTCGGCCACCAGGATATCGTCGACAGTGCCGGGGCCGACCATGAAGCCAAGGCCACCCAGCGCGAACGCGGCGTTGGAGCCGCTGTCCAAGAGGGTGAAGTCATTCCAGATGTTGCCATAGTCGAGAGACTTGGAAATAGCGGAAGCAGTGCCTAACTTGGCGCCGTAAAGGGTCTCGCCGACGAACATGACCTGGACCTGGTCATCGAAAGCGGCTTGATCGACACCGATATCTTTCATCGAACGGGACGCCAGGAGAGTCGGTGATGCGGCCAGCGGGTCGGCCGAGCGGTACACCTTGTTGGTGGCATAAGCACCGGCGGCCAGGTTGGTGCCGTCGAAGGCGACCGAGGCATAACCCCGGAGGGTGCTGATAGCATCGGCGGGGGCGTTGTCAATACAGCGCCAGAGGTTGCCGGCTTCTACTCCAGTGCTATTGACAGAAGCGCCGACAAAGGCAATGCGGGTGCTCTCATCGCCGCCCATGTAGTACGGGTCGAGGGCAACTGCTGCCTTATTCACCAAGAGAGTCGCGCTAGTGAATACTGCAACAGGGTACCCGGCGGCAACAGTGCCGTCCCAGGCATTGGAGTTAAAGCTAAGGACATGGAGCTTCATGGCAACGCCCGTATCCTCGGAAACGGCGACAGCCATGTAGTCCGACGGGAAGTTGGGTGAGAACTGGAAGGCTTCGATGTTATCTAGACCAGCTGGGTTAGTAGCTCCAGCAGTGAAGGCAGTGACGGCATCAGCCCAGCCGCCGAAACCGCCAAGGTTGCGGTAGTAAATAACGGCAGCACCAGCAGTGCTACCGAAAGCTACTACATAGCGTGCGCCGCCAGTGGCCAAACCAGATATCTCGATTCCACTGAGAACCGTGGTGGCACCACCAATCTGGCCTAACGAAGCGAAAGAAGCGCCGCCGTTAGTAGAAAGGGCCACTACAGCTCCATCGGTAGCGTTGGCACTAGCGTCAGCTACAATGACGTAATTGGGGTCATCCGGAGCCATTGCTACAAAATCAATTGTTTCAATGTCGGTAAACTCTGTGTTTCCAGCTATACCGGCGACAGGCAGCCTGTTGACTGCGGCTGTCGGGCCGATATTTGTCCAGACGCCGCCACCGGAGGTGGTTTGTACCAGCGTCGGGCCGGCTACGGAGGTGACGGCGGCAAACATCGTCATGCCGCCGGGGGCAACTGCGTAGTCAAGGATATCGGTTCCGGGGGCAAGTACGCCTACGGCGCCGCTTGGTGCGTCAGTTTTCATTTCCCAGTTCAGCGGGTCAGCGGCGGAGACCGGTGCGGCTACGATAAACAGGGTGGAAAGCAGCATCAGTATCAGTCCAACGCCCCAGAATTTAGTTATTACTTTTTTCATCGACTTTTTATTAACTCCTTAATTTGCTCTTTTTGTTATCTTTAATATTGTATGTCTCTGCAGACAGGCATGCCATTCTTTGTAGGTTGTTTGCAGAGATATATTCCCTTAGAAGCGATTGTTAGAGCACCCTGGCTCCATTCCCCTTGCGGGTTTTTACCATAGCATCACCTCCATTCAAAAGCACACCTTTAGCAGGCTATACTTCATATCTACTATAGCACAAATTGTCCATTTGTCAACCCCTCTACGGGCAAACTTACATAATTATTGTGAAGTTTCTTTACTTTTTGTAACATAACGCATATAAACGTATATTAAAATTATATTGTAAAAACGTTAATTAATTATGAAGGAATGGAAATTTACCCCGCTGTTGTCATTCTGACCCTTCGGCTGAAGGGGAAGAATCTCGGGGTGGGTGGTGTCCTGGATTCCCGCTGGAGTTTACCCCGATTTCATCGGGGCCAGAATGACATCACCTATTCTATCGCCCTGAGACGTTCCGGCAAATCAGCGATGGGGAGGGTTTCCTGGCGGGCATCGGCCATATAGCGCAGGGTGACTGTGCCGGCCTTTACCTCGTCCTCGCCGATAATCACCACGTAAGGCACGCCGAGCGTGTTTGCCTGTCTCAGCTGCGCCTTGAGGCTTTTACCGCCCGTGGTCATTACGGCGCTTATTCCCGCCCGCCGGAGATTGGCGGTAAGCTTAAATGCCTCGTCCCTGGCACGCTCGCCCAGGTAAGCTATGAGCGCCTGCAGGCTGGGTAGTTCAGGGATGGCAACGTTCTGTCTTTTGAGGTTCAGTATTATCCGCTCGATGCCGGTAGCGAAGCCGATGGCTGGGGTGGGTTTGCCCCCCAGCTCTTCGATGAGGTCGTCATACCTGCCCCCGCCGCCGATGGAGCTTTGGCCGCCCTCCTCCTCCGGCTGGATTTCAAAGACGGTGCGGGTGTAATAATCCAGCCCGCGTACCAGGCGGGGGTTCAATGCGAAAGGAATCCCGAGCATTTCCAGATATTTTTGCAGTTGCGTGAAGTGCTCAAGGCAGCGGGCACAGAGGTGGTCGGTGCTCCTGGGGGCGGAGCCGGCTACCGGCTGGCATGAGGGCTGTTTGCAGTCGAGGAGGCGCAGCGGATTTTTGGACAGCCTGGCTTTACAGTCCGAGCACAGGCTGGCAGCATGCCCGGCGTAGTATTTCTTGAGGGCGGAGAGGTACTCCGGGCGGCATTCCTTACAGCCGATGCTATTAAGGTTCAACGATATATTTTTCAGTCCCAGGGAACGATAGAAACGCCAGGCCATGTCAATAACCTCGGCATCGAGGGCGGGGTCATCGTCTCCGATAGCCTCACAGCCGAACTGGAAGTGCTGCCGGTACCGGCCGGCCTGGGGTCTATCGTAGCGGAAGATGGGGGAGATATAGTACAGCTTTACCGGCTGGGGGAGATTGTGAAGGCCATGCTGGATATAAGCCCGACACACCGGTGCCGTACCTTCCGGTTTTAGCGTTAGAAGGCTTCCTCCTTTATCTTGAAAGTTATACATTTCTTTGTCGACAATGTCTGTCGCATCTCCTATACTGCGAGTGAACAGGCTGGTCTCTTCAAATACCGGGGTATCGATGCGCTGATACCCATAGAGTCGGCAGATATCGGCGGCCGCCTGCTCGACATAGCGCCAGTAGGGCTGCTCCCCCGGGAGGATATCCGATGTGCCGCGTGCTGCCTGGTACAATCTAACCCTAACCTTTCTTGAGAATATACAACAATGGTTTCGTGTCAATCCCGGGAAAAAGCGGGAATCCAGTACCCCCACTCCGTCATTCTGAGCATAGCGAAGAATCTCGGGGAGGGGAAGCAGTCTGGATTCTCGGGTCAAGCCCGAGAATGACATTATTAATTTCTTTCTTAAGGCTAGAATACAGTATCAGTCAAAGATTTGCAAAGTGTTAGCATAGCTCTTCCTCTGAAACCGGTTAAGTAGTAATATGATTAGTAATATTAAAAGGAGGATATCGGGAGATGGCTGGAAACAAGTACGATAAATATTTTGTAAAAGAACCGATAGTAACCAGGGGCGGGTTTTTTCCGGTGGTGATAGCCAATGGCGCCAAAGACTATGAGGGGTCGGCATTCTCGCTCAGAGTTCACTACATTACTGAACCGGGCGTGCTGGTAAAAGAACCGCACGCGCACGATTTTGAACAATTCTATTTTTTCTTCGGGGCTGACCTGGCTAATATTAAAGAATTTAAAGCGGAGGTGGAATTTTCTCTGGGTGAAGAGGAAGAAAAGCATACCATTAGTGTTCCCACCACCGTCCATGTACCCATCGGGATGGTCCATGGCCCCATGAACTTTAAGAAAGTGACCAGACCGATAATATTCATAGATGCTTTGCTTTCAGCCCAGTACGCCACCCGATAATTGCCGGCTGACACTGTAAAAGTCGTAATATAATTTTACACACCCTGTATTTTGGGCTATACTGAAAACATAGCACTACATAATATTAATATAAGTAAAAGACCTGTGGTTATAGCTTTTGGCGGGCGGTAATGGAAGTTAATAAATTTCTGGAAAGGGCCAGGGAATATCTTCCTCCGGAGAAAATCGCTGTTCTGGAGGAAGCGTACAGGTTTGCCTCTGAAAAGCATGAGGGGCAGGTACGTCTTTCGGGTGAACCCTTTTTGGAACACCCCTTGCAAACGGCCTATATCCTGGCCGAGCTTCAGCTTGATACCAGCTCTCTGGCGGCGGCGCTGCTGCATGATATTCCCGAGGACACCGGTCTGCCCATAGCGGATATCGAGGCGAAGTTCGGTCCGGAGATAGCCAAGCTGGTTGATGGCACCACCAAGCTGGGTAAGGTTTCCTTAGCCACCTCCGGAGCCATGGCAAATGCATCGCAGGCGGAGAACCTGAGGAAAATGCTGGTAGCTATGGCCGAGGACCTCCGTGTTGTCTTTATCAAGTTGGCGGACCGACTGCACAATATGCGCACCCTGGGTGCCCTGCCGAAGGAGCGCCAGCTCGTCAATGCTCAGGAGACCCTGGAGATATATGCGCCGCTGGCACATCGCCTGGGGATATGGGAACTGAAATGGCAGCTGGAGGACCTGGCTTTCAGCTATTTACAGCCGTCGGAGTATAAAGATATTTCAGACCTGGTGGACAACTGGCACCTCCGGAGGGATAAGTTCGTCAGCCAGGCAATCAGGGCTTTAGAAAAAGAATTTAAAAAAGCGGGTCTTGAGGCAGAGGTATCCGGCAGGTTGAAACACTCTTACAGCATCTATCAGAAAAAGCAGCGGTATGCTGCTCAGGGTAGGGACTTTAACAAGATATATGACCTTGTGGCGCTGAGGGTGCTGGTAGGCAGTGAGCCTGAGTGCTGGAGTGCCATGGGTGTTATCCACGGTCTCTGGCACCCTTTGCCCGAGACCTTTGACGACTATATATCCAATCCTAAACCGAATGGTTACCAGGCGCTGCACACCACGGTAATGTGCCTCGGTATCAAACCACTGGAGATTCAAATCCGCACCCGCGAGATGCACCGTGTCGCCGAATACGGGATGGCCGCTCACTGGCGCTATAAAGAGGGCGAAAAAAGGGACATGCAATTCGAGGATAGGGTGGCCTGGCTGCGCCAGCTTATCGAATGGCACCGCGAGCTCAGCGGCGCCGAGGAATTCCTGGAGTCGGTCAAGACGGACATTTTCATCGACCAGGTTTTCGTCTACACCCCCACGGGAGAAATAAAAGACCTGCCCAAGGGGGCGACCCCGCTCGATTTTGCCTACCGGGTCCATACGGACCTGGGGCATCACTGCATCGGGGCCAAGGTGAATGGCAAGCTGGTAACCCTCAGCTATGAGTTGAAGAACGGGGATGTCGTCGAAATTGTCTCGGCGAAGGGGGCGAGGGGACCGAGCCTGGACTGGCTTAACCCCAATCTGGGATATGTCAGGACGTCACATGCCAGAGCGAAGATAAGGCAATGGTTTAACAAGCAGGAGAAGACAGAAAGCATTGAACACGGTCGGCAGATACTGGATAAGGAGTTGCGGCGCCTGGGGATAAAGACGGAACGCCTGACACTGGCCGGACTATTTAACTATAGCAACCTGGACGACTTTATGGCGGCGGTGGGTAATGGCAACATTACCGCCCATCAGATTGTCCTGAAGCTGGCGGCGCAGGAAGAGAAATCGAAGCAGGTGGCAGGGACCGCTCCACCCAGGGCGGCACCTTCAGGAGTGCGGGTACTGGGGGTCGGCAATCTGGTGACCAATATCGCCCAGTGCTGTCACCCCGTCCCCGGCGATAAAATCATCGGTTACATTACGCGGAGTCGCGGCGTTACCATACACCGCGAGGATTGCTATAATGTCATTCACGAAGATGAAAAGGAGAGGTTGATTCCGGTGGAGTGGGGCCAGACTGCCCTGCTCTACCCGGTCAATATTCAGGTTGAGGCCTGGGACAGGGTGGGTCTGATGCGTGATATTACCACGCTCGTGGCCGAGGAAAAGGTAAACATAGCCTCGGTGAACCTCGCCAACGGGAATGGGCAGAGAATAACCATGTATTTAACGCTGGAAACCAGGGGACTGGCCCAGTTAAGCCAGATTTTAAAGAAGATGGACAACGTAAAAGGCATCATCAGCGTCAGCCGTGTCGGTGACGATGTGTCCAGGCAAAGTACCGCCGATTCCCCGGTTCCGATGAAGAAAGGCGAGGACGTCGGCACAAGTAAAAATTAAGTGGAGGTAAATCTTGGGAACTAAATCAGCAAAGAAGGCAGCCCGTGCTGCCGGGAGAAGGCAGCCAAGGAATAAGGCTATCCGCAGCCAGGTGAAAACAGATATATCCAAGGCAGAGAAGCTTATCTTTACCGGTGAACTAAAAGCGGCTCAGGAAGCCGTGGCGAAGGCCGTCAGCATTCTGGATAAGGCGGCGGAGAAAAAGATGATACACAGCAATAATGCCGCGCGGCGTAAATCGAGATTGCTGAAAAAGCTGAATAAAGCTATAGCTCAGCCAAAAGCCGAACCCGGTCCGGAAAAAGCCGCATAGTCGAAAGACTACCGTTACAAAGGGAATCCAGCGCATTTCTCCGGTGTTCGGAATGCCCGGTCTTTATCTTGATAGCTTAGTCCGAGGAGGGAATCGGTTTAGCTTCCTGCACCTGCATATCCTGGCCGCAGCAGGTAAGCTTACCATCGCCGGCTTTGGTGCAAAGTGCCTCAGTGCCGCATTTCTGGCAGCGATATCTTTTACCCAGTTGGCTTGCCACTTTCTGACCTCCTGAAAACGGGGGTATTTACTGTTTCTGCTCCATGGGCTGGCCGCAGCAGGTGATGGTGCCGGTGCCCCCTTTGGTGATAATCATCTCAGCGCCGCACTTGGTGCAGCGGTACCTTTTGCCTACCTGATTTGCCATAATGCACCACCTCTTTGCGAGATTTTATCTTTAATATTATATGCCGAAAGTACAATTATTGTCAAAGCTCAAGCCAATCTGCTCTTTCTACACAATAGTTCCAAATGTGACGATTTTGTGACGCTCGTGACGTATTTTGTGATACCGCGGTGACATCACTTTCTTACAATATCCTCGATTAACGCGTTTGTAACGATTGCGATAAATGTACGGTATGCCACGATGATATCCTGCCACGATGACAAATAACATAAGGAAGGTAAAAATGAAAAAACGATTGTTTTTAATTGCGGTGGCACTTTTACTGTTCTCTAGTTTATTCGTCGGTTGTGGTGTAGCCAGGGATAAATATGATACCGTGGTAGCTGACCTGGGCAAAGCACAGCAGGAACTGCAGTCTGTTAAAGCTGACCTTGGCACATCACAGCAAAAGTTACAATCTACTGAGGCTGAGCTAGAGTCAAAACAAACTGAACTAAAAACAGCACAAACAGAGCTAGCGATAAAAAGTACTACAGTGGCGTCGTTGAAATCTGAAAAAACCTCTTTAACAGCCGAGAAGGCGTCATTACAGGCGAACTACAATAAATTAAATGATGAAAATAACTCTGTAACACAGGAATTGGCAAACATCAAGAAAGTTTACCCGGCAAGATATTTTACTTCGTTAACTGAATTGCGGAATTGGTTAAATGGCAATAATATTTCGGAGAGGTCGGTTACTACCACTGCTGAGGGTCTATATGCTAAGGCGCTGGATTTACAGGAAGCTGCTATGAAGGATGGTTATATAATATCGGCCTTTATCGAGCACCTCCAGGGAAGTAGCTTTTATATCGGATGTAAAGCCGTCATCGATGGCAATGTTTACTCCTGGAACGTGGAAACAGACGAGCCGGTGGATTGGTCAGGCATGTATGGTCTATTGAAAGTAAGATGATAATATACTGGTTTAAGTCCTGACTTCCATACTACCAGGGGCTAATCATTATAGGCTATACTTTGTAAAATTAATTAGGGGGAAGGAAAAACCTCTAATATATTCCTTTATCATTTTCAGATGTTGGTGGGTACCTCCCACCTTATCTCTCCTTCAGGGTGAACCCCAAATTAAAAACCGGCCCGTCTTTGCATTTCTCCTTTACCCCCTTTCCCTTACACCCATAGGGGCGTGCGCAGCGAGAGGGGGCTAAGCCCCCTCTCATTAACTTTCCCCCTCTCAAACACACTAAAAATCGAGTCTGAGAAATAAATCTGTTTGAGAGGGGGTTCACCCTGAAGGTTCTCCCTGAAGGGATAAAGGGGGTGAGTTTTAAAAAATCAACCAGAAGCTATTTTTCTACTTCCCCCATCTCGAAAACCGGCCCGTCTTTGCAGACCTGCTTCAAGCCCTTTTTCGTCTTGATGGTGCAGCCATAGCAGACACCCATACCGCATCCCATCATTATCTCCAGGGAAATCTGGACGGATTTATCTTTCAGTTCCGGCATCTGTGCCATGGTGCGGTACATTTCTAAAGGCCCGCAGGCAAGTATCTGGTCGGCGCCATCAAGGTAATGCGGGATAAGCTGGGTGGCTAGTCCCTTAAAGCCCTCGGAACCGTCCTCGGTGGCATTAACGATGTGGATGTTGGAAGGGAGTACGCCTTTGTTGAACAAACTCTGCGGAGGTGAGATGGGAAGGAGGAAATCAGCTGACTTCGCGCCCATGATAAGTGTCACCTTTTTCCCCTCCCCCGCGGCAATGTCAGCCAGGAAGCGTATCGGGGCGATACCCATGCCTCCAGCAACCAGCAACAGGTTTCTGGAGTCAGGATAGATTGTAAAACCATTGCCCAGCGGCCCGAAGATATCGAGGAATTCTCCCTTTTTCCGCTGTGACAGCCAGCCCGTCCCCTTACCAACCACGCTGAAAAGCAGCGCTATCTGGCCTCCATCGACCCTGTGGACGCTCAAGGGGCGGGGCAATATGGTTTCTTCACCGCAGCGCACCATGATGAACTGACCCGGCCTGGCAATACTGGCGATATCGGGGGCTTCCAGCCAGACCAGGTATACACCGGGCATAGCCTCGAGAGTGGAGATGATGGCGACTTTGACCTGCTTCATGCCGGTCCCCGGTTGCGGTAATCGGGGAGAGGCTGGACGGTATAGCTCTGGCCGCCGCGGGAGATTGTTTCGGCAGCCGCCCGGATAGTATCCAGCGAGGTAAAGCAGGGGATGCGTTTTTCGGCGGCCGCCCGGCGGATGTAAAAGCCGTCCCGGAACGGTACGTGACCTCCCGTGATGGTATTGACGACGCCATTGATAGTGCCGTCGTTAATGAGGTCGATAATATTGGGGTGTCCTTCACTCAGTTTCTTGCTGGTTATTTTTACCGGCAGTCCGGCGGCTTGAATCATGGAGGCAGTGCCCTCGGTAGCGTAAAGCTTGTTGCCGGCAGCCGCAAGTTTCCTGATAATGGGCAGCGCCTCCGCCTTGTCCCGGTCGGCGATGCTGAAAAGGATGCCGCTCTCAGGGGGCAGAGCGAGCCCGGCGGCAAGGACGGCCTTGGCCAGGGCAGCGTCAAATGTATAGTCGATGCCCATGACCTCGCCGGTGGACTTCATTTCCGGGCCGAGGTGGGTATCCACCCCGGTCAGCTTGGACATGGAAAATACCGGGGCTTTAATAGCCACGAGCTTTCTTACCGGCCACAGCCCGCCGCTGTAGCCCTGTTCTTTGAGGCTGGCGCCGAGCATGACCCTGGTGGCGACCTTGACCAGGGGTACGCCGGTGACCTTGGAGATAAAGGGGACGGTGCGGCTGGCGCGGGGGTTCACCTCGATGACAAAGACCGATGAGTCCTTACCATTGGTGCCGGGCATGATGACGAACTGGATATTCATCAGGCCCTTTATCTTTAATCCCAGGCCGATGCGGATACTGTAGTCGATGATGGTAGCAATTTCTTTTTGAGTCAGGTTAACACCGGGATAGACCGCCATGGAGTCGCCGCTGTGCACACCGGCGCGCTCGATGTGCTCCATGATGCCCGGGATGAGCACCGTCTCGCCGTCGCCGATGGCGTCGACCTCACACTCTTTCCCCTGTAAATACTTATCGATGAGGACGGGGTGGCCGGTGTCGAGCTCCATGGCCAGGCCCATGT
>JBGPRB010000014.1:0-25772 GCA_041489355.1 Dehalococcoidia bacterium | reverse complement strand
TCAAGGAAACCGAAAAGAGCGTAACTGTGGCTGCCGGCAGCACCCAAACTGTCAGCTTTAGCGTGACCAAAGCAAATGCAGGCAGTTATAGTGTCGCCGTGGGCGGATTGAGTGGCAGTTTTACCGTAGTAGCACCGGCGCCAACGACACCGGCTCCAACGACTCCGGCGCCGACGACACCGGTTCCAACGACGCCAGCGCCGACACCACCAGCACCAACACCAACGCCGGAAGGTAAGGGCCTCAACTGGCCGTTGGTCGGAGGAATTATAGGTGGGGCAATAGTGGTCGTGCTAATCATCGTTTTGGTAGCCAGAAGAAGAGATTAATTGAACAATTAGACATTTTCAGCCCCCAGCAATAATGGCCTGGGGGCTGAACCTCTTTAAACCGCTACTCGTGAGAATCAATCTAGGGTATTACTTGCTTTAACAATAGTTAATTCCGTTTATTAAAAGTCACATAAGCTTGGATTGTTACTTTCTAGAAGGTTTGTAAATTAACTAACTAGTCTAGCATGTGTTATATCTAGGTTTAATTATGAACACTTGACTTTTGGTATTGCTGGTATTACCATAGAGGCATGAAAGAAAAACATCGGTGGCCAAACACGAGTATCAGGATAAACCCCGAAGTTCTCCACCAAGGCCGTATTGCCGCTGTTACTCAAAAGAAGACCTTAGGACAGTGGCTTGAAGAAGCAATACTAGAAAAGATTGTGAGAGACAAGAGAAGGAGTAAATCACAAAAGGAGGTAAGAGGATGAAACAAAGGGCACCTGCTTTACCGAATTCCCCCACCTTCCAACAGCTTTGGGATACTCTTGGCTCAAAGCTAATTGAAACCGCACAAGAGCACCTGCTTTACACGCAGGGGGTCAGAGGTTCAAGTCCTCTACCGCCCACCATAGCAACATACCCAAGACAAAATTGACACCTGCCAAGCCAACTGTAGCACTTTCAAGCGGTCAGATTCCTTTTCCCTTTGTGATAATTTTGTGAGTTTTCAGTTTGTCCGTGTGACACGCTTGTGACACCACTACCGTAGGATTGTTATGTGCCAAAAATCCACAAATGCAACGAAAGCCACAACATGAGACATTTACCCCAAATGAACATTTGGATAAGCTATTAGAGCAAATTAGAGCCACTCAGTACCAAGATAAGGAGTCTGCGTACCGATAAATAGTCAGGTTAGCTCCTTACAACAGTTCGCAGATTTAATAAGCCATGCAGAAACGGATCAAAATAAAAGACGTTGCCAGCTATTGTATGGTAAGCAAGACCACGGTGCGAAGGTGGATTGAAAGCGGGAAACTCCGGGCCATAAGACTGCCCAGTGGTCATTATCGAATCAATAAAGTGGATTACAGGCGCTTCCTTGAGAGTTGTGAAATTCCCCCCAGGGAAAGCACCTTAAACTCCAAATTTAAAGAAAGAAAGGGGGTGATCATAGATGGCAGTACAGACCTCGATGGCATCTTCGGGATTGGCTGAGGTCCTAGATCGGATACTGGACAAGGGCCTCGTGCTCGATGCCTGGGTAAGGATTTCCCTGCTCGGTCTGGAAATTCTCACCATTGAAGCCAGGATAGTCCTGGCCGGCGTTGAGACATACCTGAAGTATGCTGAAGCTATTGGCCTTACGGCTACGGCCGCCTAAGAATCGAGGGGACGATATTGCCAAGGTACCCTTGGCTAACAAGCGCACCTTGCCAACGTCTTTCCCCTGACTTATAAAGGATATCAAAATGGAACCGGTTTTAGATCTTATCACCTCCTATGAAAGCAGAATTGCCACGGTGGAAGAATTGATGACAACGGCATATCAGACTACGGTGACCTCCGATGGGAGTTTCGACCTTCTTGATGAAGAGAGGGAAAGACTGAAAACTGGTTTACAGAAAACACTAGCCAGAAACTGTTCTTTACGAAGGAAGGACTTTAACCACCTCCTGGAAGGCATGCTTTCTGATTCCAATAATAAAAGGGGAGCAATCGAGGAAGAGCGAAGACGGGTCAGAGAAAAGGTTAAGGAATACCTGAATGAGCAAAAGCAACTGGCAAAATACCTACGACAGCAACTGGTCGAATTAGCCCAGGAAAAGACGGACAAAAGCGGCCTTGATGCAGTAATAGATAACATCAGAGCTATGTATAAGGATAAAGGACAGCAACTCTTTTCCATGCTCCGCGACTTTCAGCTACATTTAGAGGTCTTCCAGAAGGAACAAGAGGAAATCAACCGCACACTGCAAAGGCTTGTGGATAGAGGCGAATCTTTGAGCCTGGAAAACCTGAGACAACTGGAAGCAGGTAAGGCTTATCAGGATAGAAAAGCCAATAGAGAGCTGCGACGTGAAGAAGTGGACAGGCTGCTGTCTCACTTCAGGCAACAACGGCAAGAAAGCCACCGCCATTAGCGGTAATAAAAAAATCATTTAAGAAAGGAGGACAGAGATGACAATTGCTCCTGAGATGAAAGAACTCACGCGGAATATCGCCTCTTCCCGCCAGGACAGGATGAAAAGGATTGGTGAAATCAGAGAAGAGGTAAAAGGAACCAGAATAGAAACCCAGGATATGATTCATAGCTTTGAAGACTCTCGCCAGGAGACAAGCCGACAGCTAAGAAAGGATTTAGCCCGGGATAAAACAAGCCGAACATCTGAAGTCAAAGGTATACTCCGAGAAGCTCAGAATACTCTTAAAGGTTGCAAGACTTCTCGAAAAAAGGCTAGCGCCCAGC
Organism: Dehalococcoidia bacterium; assembly: GCA_041489355.1. Classification (GTDB taxonomy): domain Bacteria; phylum Chloroflexota; class Dehalococcoidia; order Dehalococcoidales; family RBG-16-60-22; genus JBGPRB01. Next base: position 23,024 of record JBGPRB010000014.1, on the reverse strand, counting down.
TAAGAAAAGATTTATCCGGGGGCCAAACGGAAAGAAAGTCTGAAGTAATAAAGATGTTGGAAGGTACCCAGGAGTTAATAAAAGGATTCCGCACATCTCGGCAGAACGGAAGTAATGAACTAAGAAAAGACCTGAGCCGAAGCAGGGCAAGAGCCAGATCTGAGGTGGGGAAACTGCTCGGAAATGCCCGGAGTCTGATAAAAGACCTCCAGGTATCCCGTAAAGAGGTGGGTAACAAACTAAGGAGAGACCTGTCTCAAAGCACGGCTAATGTGGCATCAGATGTAAAGCAGATGCAGAGCATTTTCCGTAAAGCCCAGGAAGATGTAAGGGCCGACCTGCAGGAAGCAAGAGCTGCGTGGCAGGGGTTAGCTTCCACCATGCCAGCAGATAGAGGCGGAGTAAAAACTCCACTTAAAGCGAAGGCACCGGCAGCTAAAGAAGACCCCCCCGACCTTGAGACAAAGATGCTGGCAGCCATCGGCGAGTACCCCGCAGGAGGAATGACCCTGGCGGACTTAGCCAATACCCTAGGGGTGGCTCCTGTCGTCCTGGGGAAGGCGTCACGAAACCTCCTGGAGAAAGGGAAAATACATAAAAAGAATAAGCTTTACTTCCCTGCCGACGGCGAAAAAGAGGCAGACACCAGGTTCCGCTTTCGGCGGAATGTACGGTAACTTAAGAATAAATTCCTGAGAGTGAGGAGAATTATGCAGAGTGAAGCTCTGAGAAACGTCAGGACGATGCGCCAGGTCAAGACCAGCCTCGACCTCGCCAACAACCAGAGAGTCAAGACAACCAGCTCGTTGTCCAGAACAGATGAGGAAGTGGCGTACTTAAAGTCTTTGGCTGACGGGCAGGTAGGACAGATTCTGTCCAAGGAGAATAAGCGCTTTGCTGCTATGGCAGCATCGATAGATAAATCGCGGCAGCGGTTGCTCAGGGCAAGGGAGAAGCTGGCGGCGACCATCAATAAGAACCGGGCCCTCACTGAGCTGAGGCACGAGCTTCAGCAGTCACGATTTGAGGGAAAGAACCCCGTACCGTCAAAGGCAGAGATACCAACTCGAAAGCCAAAACTACACCAGGTGGAGCTCAAATATTAAGCAATAATGTTCGTTAAACCATCGCTGAATGAGATTGCGTAAGCAGGTAATACCGGCAAACTGAGAAAATAGGCAGGGAAAGATTATGTATGGAGAGCCAGCAACAGCACTCAGCGTTCAACCGAGTGCTGATTTTGTAGAAACGCCTTACATCAAGAGCCTGACTGACCGGGTGCTTGATTATATTAAAATTGGTTTTCCTGTTCATTTAAGTGGACCAGCCGGGGTCGGAAAAACTACTCTGGCTTTGCACGTAGCCTCTCGGCTGGGTCGCCCGGCCGTGCTGGTCTGCGGGGACCACGAATTCAATAGTTCCGACCTTATTGGCGGACTTAATGGCTATCACAAGAAATCTCTAAAAGATAACTTCATCCGCTCCGTCCTCAAGACTGATGAGAGCATGACCACAAACTGGGTGGATAATCGGCTTACCACTGCCTGCAGGGACGGACTCACTCTCATCTATGACGAATTTACCCGTTCGCGGCCGGAGGCAAACAACGTGCTGCTTTCGGTATTAGAAGAAAAAATCCTTCCCCTGCCCACGGCCAGGGGTGGTGAGAATTACTTAAAAGTGCACCCTGACTTTACCGCCATCTTCACCTCTAACCCCGAGGAGTACGCCGGGGTCTTCAAGAGCCCGGATGCCCTCCGCGACCGGATGGTGACCATCGAACTGGGCAACTTCGACGAAGAAACCGAAGTCGCCATCACCCAGGCCAAGGCTAAGCTTTCCCTGGAGGATGCCCGGCGTATCGTCAGTCTGGTAAGGAAGGTAAGGGAAGCCAAGTCAGTGAACAAGCTAACCCCCACGGTCCGAGGCTGCATCATCATCGGCAGGATACTGAGTCTAAGAGGCGGAGCCACTAATAACGGCTTCAAACAAACCTGTGTTGATGTCTTAATGCCCGAGGTCTCTGCAGAAGACAGGGAAAAGGTCGGTCAGGCAATAGATGAGGCTTTGTCTACCTCTTTCCTGATGGAGGCAAATTATGTCAAAAAAAGAAAAAAACGATAAGGTTGAAATTGACTTTGGCACGGGCAGGGTAAGCTTCGGCGGGTTATTCAAGGGGCTGGGTAACCTCATTGACCTGGCCTCCAGGTTGAGTGAAGAAGGGGTCGAGAAAAGTGGTGAGATCAGGGGATTACCCAGGGGCGCCAAAGGTGTCTATGGATTCAGCATCAAGACCATGGCGGGCAAGCCCGTGATTGAGAGCTTTGGCAACATCAGGGAAACGACCCGGGGACCGGTAGTGGAGGAGGTACGGGAGCCAATAGTGGACATCTTCGACGAACAAGACCATATTCTGGTTATTGTCGAGTTGCCTGGAGTATCGGAGAACGAAATAAAAATAGAGGTAGCCGGGGACATCCTTAATCTCACCGCTGCTGACAAAGACAGAAAATACGCCAAGGAAATTCTCCTCCCCGGTAAGGTAAAGCCTGAATTGATAAAGACTTCCTATAATAATGGCATTCTGGAAATTACTCTTGAAAAGGAAAAATAACCAGAGGAGGCGGCTTCTGTGAGCGTTGGCACCGCGGTGTTGACTCTTCGTGTTGCTGAGGCAAAACCCCGTGATGTGGGGCGTGGTATCGCCAGAATTGACCCACAGGACATGGAAAAGATAGGTGCCGAAGTAGGTGATATTATTCAGGTAGAGGGTAAGCGAAAGACAGCCGCCAAGGTCATGCCCGCCTACCCCGAAGACCGGGGCAAGTCATTCATCCAGATGGACGGGCTCTTGCGAGGTAATGCCCAGGTCTCTCTGGATGAAAAGCTTACGGTGCAAAAGACCAGCTTCTTGCCGGCTGATAAGATAGTATTAAACCCCCTGACACTGGTAAGGTCAATCAGCCAGGAGAGAGACACCAGGTATATCGGTACTTTGTTAGACGGGCTGCCACTGGTGGAGGGGGACACAATCCGCGCCAATCTCTTCGGCACTCGCAGCCAGGATTTCACGGTTATCAGCGCAGTTCCTAAAGGAGTGGTACTGGTTCATGCCCGGACTAAAATTGAGGTTAAAGAGAAGACCCAGGCGAGAGCCGGAGGCTTCAAAATTTCCTATGAAGATATCGGCGGTCTGGGGAAAGAATTACATAGAATCAGAGAGATGGTTGAGCTTCCCCTCAAGTACCCGCAGGTATTTGAGCGCCTGGGGATAGACCCTCCCAAAGGGGTGCTGCTTCACGGCCCTCCGGGATGCGGTAAAACGCTGATTGCCCGCGCCGTCGCCAACGAAACGGCTGCCTACTTTACCCATATCACCGGCCCGGAGATAATGGGCAAGTTCTATGGAGAGAGCGAAGGCCGGCTCAGGTCGGTCTTTGAAGAGGCAAAAACAAACGCGCCCGCCATTCTCTTCATTGATGAAATTGATGCCATCGCTCCCAAGAGAGAAGAGATGGGAGGCGAGAAACAGGTAGAGAGAAGGGTGGTGGCCCAGTTGCTGGCCCTCATGGACGGCCTGGAGTCTCGGGGTGAGATAATCGTCATCGGGGCCACCAATATCCCTAACTCTCTCGACCCGGCACTAAGGCGGCCAGGCAGGTTCGACCGTGAGATTGCCATCAGCATCCCTGACCAGAAAGGACGCCTGGAAATACTCCAGATTCACACCCGGGGCATGCCCCTGGCTCAGGATGTTAACATTGAGAGACTGTCCCAGATTACTCATGGCTTCGTCGGGGCTGACCTGGAAGCCTTAAGCCGCGAAGCGGCCATGAATGCTCTGAGAAAGATAATGCCCAGCATCGACTTTCAACTGGATGAAATTCCTTATGAGACTCTCTTGAAACTTGAGGTAACGATGAATGACTTCAGCGAAGCGCGTAAAGAGGTAGAGCCTTCGGCGATTCGCGAAGTCTTTGTCGAGGTTCCCGATGTCAACTGGGGGAACGTCGGCGGCCTGGGGGAAGTGAAGCAGAAACTGGTTGAGGCCGTAGAATGGCCGTTGCGATACCCCCAATTATTCCAGGAGGCAAACATCAAACCTCCCAAGGGCATCCTTCTATCCGGCTCACCGGGGACGGGGAAGACCCTGGTAGCCAAAGCGCTGGCCCATGAAAGCGAGGTGAATTTTATCTCCATCAAAGGCCCCGAGCTTATGTCAAAATACATCGGTGAATCGGAAAGAGGCGTGAGAGAGGTGTTCCGGAAGGCGAAGCAGGCCAGCCCCTGTATTCTTTTTTTCGATGAGTTTGATTCGCTGGTTCCCGAACGTGGACTGGGAGATACCTCACAGGTTACAGAGAGAGTTATCAGCCAGTTCCTCACCGAACTCGACGGGCTGGAAGAGCTTAAAGGGGTGCTGGTCCTGGCGGCTACCAACCGGAAGGACCTGATTGACTCCGCCATCCTGAGGCCAGGCAGGTTTGACTTTGTCCTGGATTTTCCCCTCCCCGATGAAAAGACACGGCAGGAGATATTCGGGATTCATGTCGGGGGCAAGCCCCTGGCTTCTGATATTGACCTTGCAGTTCTGGCTGAAGAAACGGAGGGGCTTTCCGGAGCGGAAATAGAGGTCATCTGCCGCGAAGCCGCCATGCTGGCTATCAGGGAGTCTATTCAGGCGGGAAATAAGAAGAGCAAACTTCAGATTTCTAAAGAGCATCTTAACCTGGCTATCAACTGGTTAAAGGCCCAGAAAGGAGAAGAATAGATGTCTCCGCAGGGCGAATATATTTACGGAATTGCCGAAGAACCTCATTTCAAGAGATTCAGCTTCCACGGCATCGGAAATGCTGATGTCTATACCATCAACTACAAGCGAACTGCCGCCATAGTCAGCGATATCGAATTCTCAGAGATAGACCCAACCCGAAAGAATGTACAGGCACATACCGTTACCCAGGAAGAGCTTATGAAAGAATATAACCTGCTCCCCATGGGTTTCGGCATGGTGGCCGCCGGCGAGGGCGAAGTCCGCAGCCTGCTGGAGAATAACTACGATGGTCTGCTCGGTGAATTACACCGCCTTGCCGGCAGGATAGAAGTCGAGCTGAAGGTCTTCTGGGAACAGGAGGCCGTAATGAAAGAAATTCAGGGCGAAAGCCAGGAACTCTCCAGACTTAAGGCTAAATTAAATGTTGCATCGTCTCCTGTCGAAGTAAGGAACCTGATGGTCGAAGGCGGCAAATTGGTGGAGAATATCGTTAGCGACTGGAAGACCAGATACGCCGAGATGATTTATGCCATCCTTCAGAAGCTATCTTATGAGGCTAAAATGAATGATCCGATGGGGATTAAAAACCTGTTGAATGCCTCATTTTTAATAGAGAAGTCCCGGGAGAGTGAATTCAAGGAACAGGTCTACGAGCTGGATGCCAGATTCCAGGGCAAAATGAATATCAAATATGTCGGACCTTTGCCGCCTTATAATTTCGTAACCTTGAAGCTGGAGCCGGTGAAATGTTAATCGGACTGCCTTTTTATATCCTGTTCGGTCTTCCCCTGACCCTGGGCAAGGAAATTTTGACAAAGCTGAGGGATGAAATTGATAAGGAGCGCCTTATCACCGAGGAATCGATTAAAGAGAGGCTCCAGCAGCTTCAGTTACTGTTGCAGGACGGCGAGTTAAATGAGAAAGAATACGAAGGCTTGGAAGCCGAGCTAATCGAAAGGCTGAGGTTGGTGAGAGAGTATAAAAAGAGTCAGGGGGTGAAATAGATGGCACTACAGGCAACCAGAGATGAAGTTACCACTCTTGCGGACGTTATTGACCGCCTGCTGGACAAGGGGCTGGTCATCAATGCCGATATCTGTGTTTCTTTAGCCGGGGTTGAGCTTCTGGGGATTAAGATAAGGGCTGCCATAGCTTCCTTTGAGACAGCCGCCAGGTACGGGCTGGAGTTCCCCAGCGGCACCAACTACGAGAAGGCCGCCTGGAAGGAGGCCGAAGCGGGCAGGGAAGTCTGCCCGCAGTGCAGTAAAAAGGTTGTTACCGAGGAACTCCTCAATGAGGGGTGTCCATGGTGCGGCTGGACAAGCGCCAGAGCAAAGAAAGCCTGGGCAATCCCGGAAATACGAGCGACTTAGAGGTTTCGGTTTATGGCTATTAACATCGATGAGAAAAACCTGAAGCATGGGGTGCTTGGTCTGGTAATAGCCCTGGTCGAGGTGATTAAAGATACCCTGAAAATCCAGGCGTTGAAAAGAATGGAGAGCGGGGTGCTGAGCGAGGAAGAGTGTGAGCGGCTGGGAAAAGCCCTGCTGGAACTGGACATTGCCCTTGAAGAAATTAAAGTCGAGCAGGGCATCAGCGAATCGGTCCGGGCAGTGAGAGACGGGCTGGATGATATTGTGGATGGTGTCATTGACAGCATAATCAACCCGGAGAGATGGCAGGAGGAAGTCGCGGAGAGCCTGCCGGTTTGACCGGGAAAGAGTTACTTTCCGGGGAGGTGAACCAATGGAAAAGATATGCTGCGCTAGGGACAGAGGACGATACGTGTACGGTGTGGTGGTGGGGGAGAAAAGGGTCGGGCTGGGGCCAATAGGTATAGAGGGCAGCGAGGTTTACACTATCCCCTACGAAGACATCAGCGCTATTGTCCACAGTTGTTCTACCGAGCCGTATCAGTCCATCGATGGCGAGACAGTGAAGAACTGGGTGAGGACCCACCAGAGCGTTCTTGATGCGGCTGGCGAACAACTCGGTATCGTCATCCCCCTGGGCTTCGACACTATACTGCAACCTAAAGATGATGCCGCTTCCCCTGACCAGGTAGTAAGGGACTGGCTTAAGTTAGATTATAAACGCCTCCATGTGGTGATGGAAAAAATAAAGGATAAAGACGAATATGCAGTGCAGGTCTCGTATGACCCCGGGTTAATACTAAAGAAAATTCCGGAACAGAGCGAAGAAATTAGAAAAATAAAGGCTGAGATAGCCGCCAGATCACCGGGTATGGCCTATATGTACAAACAAAAGCTGGAAAGAGCCGTTAGAGAGGAGATGGAGCAGCTTGCCAACGCGTGGTTCAGCGATTTCTACGCCAGGATTAAGAAGCACACCGATGATATTATTGTCGAGAAGACCAAAAAACTGAACGATGGCAAGGTCATGCTGCTTAACTTTTCCTGCCTGGTAGCCAGAGAGAGAACCGATAGCCTGGGCAGGGAGCTGGAGGAAATCAACAATACCGACGGCTTCTCCGTTCATTTTTCCGGCCCCTGGCCACCTTACAGCTTTGTGGCCAAGCCCGCTATTTCAGTTCAAGGAGAATAAAATGCAACCTTCTCGGGACACTCACGCCACACTGGTAGACCTTCTCGATAGGGTGCTGGAGAAGGGGCTGGTTCTCAACGCTGACCTCCTTATTCATGTCGCCGGCATTCCTCTCCTCGGGGTCAACCTGAGAGCCTGCCTGGCCGGGGTAGAGACCATGTTAAAGTATGGTATCTGGCAGGACTGGGATGAGGCACAACGGTCAATTGCCACCGCGGAGCGACAGCAGAAGATAGTAGCAGAGCCAATAAACGCCCAAGTATCAGAACTAGAGCGGAATCTTCTCTATTCTCGGGATAGCGAGATAGCTAAAAAATCTTAATTAAGGAGGAGGCAAAGGTTTAAGATGAACGCTAACGAGGTAATAGAAAAGGCACGCAAGGAATTTATCCACCTCGGCAAGAAACCAACCGATGGGGTCACCGGACTATCCAAGACAAAGGAAGGATGGGCCGTCCTGATAGAAGCGCTGGAAAGAAAGGCTATTCCGGATACCATGGATGTGCTGGGGTTGTATGAACTCCGCATGGATGACGAGGGCCATCTTCTCGGCCTGGATAGAAAGAAGTTGCGCAAGCGCGGCGAAACAAAGGAAGACTGAAAGGAAAATACCAGATGGAAGGATGGAACCAATGCCCGGGTTGCGGAATCACCATTGGTGGTGATGCTGATTACTGTCCGAATTGTGGGGAGCCATGGACTATCAAGTGCCCTAATTGTGGTATGCTGCAACGCTTCTGGAAGCTCCATAAGTTCTGCCCCAGTTGTGGAGGAAGAACGGTGTGGCAAGGGGTTGTCAGCAATAAACCAAAATAAAAAAGTGGAAAGCTAAGCTTGCTTCAAAGGATGCACTGGGTAAATCATGAGGAAGCTGTACCTTATTCCTATCATCCACATGAGTGCTGATATGGGTTCTGTGGCGTCGACTCTGGATGATAGGGCTGCTGCCAAGCTGACGTCAGAAATCTGGCAAAAGCACAAGGAAATTGTTTCTGTCTTCTGGGATTCTATAAGCCGATTTCTCGATTCCCTGAATGTAAAAGGTTTCAAGGTTTATCAGGACGGGCTGGTCACCGATGGCGCGGAGGGACTTAAAATCGTCAGAGAGGGCATCAACCAGGGAAGTAAAAATTATGAAATTGTGGGGAAGCTTCTGGAGGGGGGTGCTGTCCTGGTGAAAACTGAGGATATCCCTCTTGTAAAGCAGGAATACGGCTACATTACTAAGATGACACGCTCCAGGTCGGTAAAAGAGAGGGAGGTCGCCGCTCTCAGGTACAAACTGGCTCGGGGCAGGTTGCTGAAGCAGCGGGATGAGTTTATTGCCAGGATAATAAATAAAACTCTTGTTGAAGGCGAAACCGGTATCCTGTTCATCGGAGCCTATCACGATGTTATCCACAGGCTAGACCCTGATATCAAAGTGGGCGAGGTCAAAGAGGTTGCCAGAGTTAAGGATTATCATAAGTCATTGATAAATAAGGGAAGATATGACCAATATTTCCAGGAACTTGGTGAATATCTCACCGCGCCTGTCTCCGGCGTGTCATTCTAACCAGATTAGTAATCACCTTTAAGCTTAGAATGTTTACTAACAGGCAAGGCAAACTTAACAAACACTCATCCCTGAAAACGCTGACTTTGTCAAGTTCTAACAGATTGAACCTATTCATCCCTTCGTAGCTTCGTAGCCACACTATGTCGTTCAGGTTGAGGCTGCCCAATCAAATTGACGGCCTGTTATGCACTGCCAGAGTGATTACCGAGCTCACCTCGACCCAGCAGGTCCGTTATCGGAAACAGAGCCATCACTGAAAGGAGATAAGCAAACATCCGCCACGTATTCATCTGTTTCAGGATTTTATACATCGGGTTCACTCTCACCATCTATTTAGATAGTTTCCGAATCACCTCCTCGAGGATTTCGGATGCCTGAATGCAGGCGACGCTTAAATTGTACGGAAGATGTAAGGTGGGAAGCCTCTTAATCACTGGCATACCGGCTAGGCCGATTCTTTGTTCAAATCGTCCAGCAAAGATAGAATTTCTTTGTCTGTAGGAATATCGCTCATCGAATCTCCATAATGCTGGTAACGTATTCTGCCTTCCTTGTCAATCACCATGAGGGCGGGCATCCGACCCAATTTAAGGGGGTTTACCTTTTGCCCGAAAAGTTTAGCAATAACGTGTCCGGGGTCGGGTATGCCGATAAAAGGCATCTTTTCACTACGCCAGAAATCTGAAAATGTTTTGGTATCCTCGGGTCCAACAGCTATGACCTCAGCGTTTAATTTTGCGAATTTCTGGTAATCCTGACGCAACTGCGCCATGTGTCTCCGACAGTAAGGTCAGGCAAAACCACGATTGAAAACAAGGACAACATGCTTCTTCCCCCTGTAATCCGAGAGCCGTAAAGTCCTGCCTTCAGAGTCGGTTGCCGTGAAGTCGTGGGCAAAGGTGGCTGTTTTGGTATCTATCATTGCTTTTCACCTCTATTGAAATATTATGGCAACCCATCGGCGCATGGCCGCGCTATCGTCAGGCTCCGGCACCGCATAATGCCATTACATTCACTCTTCTCTTTCCGGTCAGTCCTGGTCATCATTACAGGCACAGGTCAGAGTGAATCTAATTGTAGCCTGCGTTGCCCGGGCTGTTCGCTGGTAAGCTAAGCTATCCTGGCAATCACATACGCGGCTGCCTGCAACCTGCTGGCCGCCTTTTCCAGGTCATCAGCCAGCTGTTCATCGCCGACAACGTCTCGTATCCAATTGCTGAAGTCGTGTTTCTCCAGATTTGAGTGATACGCGAACGTCTCGTCCGACATAGCCACCAGGCCTTCGGCCAGCTCATTAAGGTCCGTAAATACGCAGCCATCATGGCACCAGAAGACATACTCGGCCGGGACCTTGACCAGCATCTTGTCTGGTTGCTTCTTTGCTTTTGCCTGTGGTTTCACTTTTTTTACCATATGCGACACCTCCCTGATTCATTATGTGTATCCCGAGACTACTTGTATGACTGCTCGGGAACATACCTGTCAGTGATGATGGCCTTACAGGCGCTTCCTGACGATATTCTCACACTGAAATTTTAGAGCGCAGCCGATGGAGAAGTTATAAAACGGCGGCTAAAAAGATTACAAAATTGTGACATTTGCAGTATTGGATTTTGAAATATCACACAGAGGATACGAACTCCTGGACTATAGATACATTTCTGGAGATGGGCGAGAATAAGGCGCTGGCTTTCTCTACCTTCTCACCACTTTGTTGTGATGCGGCTGCGCTTGAGTTAATCCGGGTAGCCTTACCTGCTAAAAATGTCATCATTTTGTAACTTTTTCTGCTTCCATTTTATGACTATTCTATCCGCGGTTGGATAAAATTTCATAGTCAGAATGTTGCGGGAGTATATCCATCCGTTGCGAGTGCGTCTGCTGTGAGATAATAGAAAAGACACAAGAATAGGAAGGAGACCGATATGAGAATAGGACAGTCTATAGAAACGAAAGGTAAAAGCCTTTCTTTCGAGTTTTTTCCACCCAAGGATGAGCCGGGCGAGGAGCAGTTATTTAAGGTTATTGCTAAACTTGAATCTTTAAACCCGACCTTTGTCTCAGTAACATACGGCGCCGGCGGTGGTACTTCGAAGAATACGAGACATATTATACTGCGCATCCAGCAGGAGACTTCGCTCGTACCCATGCCGCATCTGACTTGCGTTGACCAGAACAGCGACGAACTCAAAGCTATTCTGGAAGATTACTCAAGGTTCGGCATTGAAAATGTGCTTGCCCTCAGGGGAGACCCGCCTAAAGGAGTCGAGAAGTTCACTGCACCGAATAACGGCTTTTGTTACGCCAAAGACATGGTCAAGCTTGCCGCTTCTTTGTCGGCCTTCTCAATAGGCGTCGCTGTATACCCGGAAGGTCATCCCGAATCACCGAGCATTGAGATGGACATGTACTATACGAAACAAAAAATTGATGCCGGTGCTAACTTCGCTATAACTCAGATGTTCTTTGACAATCGCTACTTTTACGACTTTCTGGAGAGGGCAGCCAAAGCAGATATCAGAATTCCTGTTATACCGGGCATTATGCCGATTACCAGACTCGATACTGTTATGAGGTTTTGTCAAAGCTGTAAGGCGACACTGCCGGATAATATCGTTCGCAGGATTAAGGAGAAGGGCTCTACGGTTGAGGAAGTAAAAAAAATCGGCATAGAAATAGCTACCGAGCAGTGCGCTGACCTCCTGGAGCACGACGTCCGATTTTTTCATTTCTATACTCTTAATCAAAGCGACGCCGTGCTCCAGATAGTAAAAAACCTCAATTTACACAATCGAAAGCCTGTGGGATCGGAGAATACATCACTATCAGAAAGTAGTTAATTTGTACAAAGAAGTTATCAATAACGGCTGGTGTTATTTAAGTTTCCTCGAGATTACTGAGCGTCCTTAATATAAGTTCAGGAATAGCGGGATGGATGTGCATGCCGCATCCGGAGCCGATGATAATAGCATCATATTCCTTCATCTCTGACCTCCGTTCCCCTGCCATGACGTGGATTTTATATTAATAGTAGCTGCCATCATTACGAGAGCTTTGACTCCAGGGGATAGCCTGTCTTAAGCCAGGCATTAAAGCCACCTTTCATGGGGTACACATTCTTGAAACCATAGTCCAGAAGTATCTGCGCCGCACGGGCGCTGGACGCCTCCTGAAGTCACGTGCAGTAAGTGACGATTAAGCGGTCGCGGGGTAGCTCAGCGAGGTGCTGTTCAAGTTCACTGATATGAATGCGCAACGCTCCCGGCAGCTTTACATCGGATTCGCCCCAATCGTGTGAATTTCGGGTGTCGATAAAGAGAATTGGCTCGCCTCTGTCCATCCTTTTCTTGACTTCATTAATGGTAATCCTGTCCGGTTCCACCAGATTACCCTCCTTTGGTGCTCCGCTGACGAATACAAAGCTCACAGGTCAATCCGGTAGTTTCTTGGCTCCTTGCCACTTTCGGAAAGTCTCAATTTCCCTATTCAGAGAATTCGCCAGTTTGCTACCATGCGAAGCAGCCAATATCTGATACATCCCGATAGCTGCCTCAGCCAGCTTGTCTTGAGCTCGCAGGATGAAGACTGGTTCATCGCTCCCGATTTTACCAATGTTAACCTTCCCGTATTTTGACGATACCGCCATATTATGCCTCCTTTCCGGCCTTTATCTCTATAACCGGATGCCTTTAAGTTTAATGAAAAAGCTATGAAACAGTCATAAAATCAAAACTAAAAAATTACAAAACTATGACATTTGGAAAGAATGCAGTCAGCGCTTAAACTGTATGGAAGATATAAAGAGTAAAGCCCTTAATTATGTTAATCGTCAGGGTAAATGGGACACTTTTGGAACAAAAGTTAATGGACACTTGAGGCTTGCTCCTACTCTCTGGAATAAGTGGTATATCGATTACAGAAAGAGCAGGCAAGTGACTCAACATAGATACCGCGAATAATTAGCAGCGATTCCCGACCCGTGCTAAAAACTGATGAATTTGGCAGCAATAAAAACGACCACAAAGCCGGCAAGGCTGACACCGAAAGCTACAGCTGGTGAAGTCTCATCGTGAGCCTCCGGCAAAAGGTCACTGGCTCCCAGATAAAGAAACCCTCCGGCAAAGAATGGAAGCAGATAAACTAAATACCGGTCAAACAAGGTTATGAAGAGGGACATAGTGGCTCCCAGCACCGGAGTCACGGCATCTAATAACAACATTCTCATTGATGATTTGAGCGAATTGCCAGAATTTAGCATCACAGTAACGATGTTCATGCCATCGGGAAAGTCATGAAAGATGACGGCTAGAGCCACTATCATTCCTATCTGAAAATTGAAATGGAAGCCAACCCCGATAGCGAAGCCATCCGTGAAACTAAGGAGAGCAAGTTCACTTGCACCATAAATGCCTCCTGTAGAATGGCGTATATATTTCCAGCCGTCACCTGAGCGGATTTTTTCACCGATAGTAGCCGTTCAAGCATGTAAAGGAAGATAAATCCCAGACCCGTCATGTATAGAACATTCTGAGTTGGTGTGCCTAGATTATCAGCCAGCCTCAAGCTGGCTGGCAAAAGTTGGAATAGTGGTACCGCGATTAGAACGCCTGCTGAAAAAGCGGCAATGACTCCAAATCTCTTTCTATTCCTGGAAGCTACATAACCACCCAGTAAAGTAGCAAAAAAGGTGATGAAACTCAATATTATTGGGTATGGGCTCATGTATTCTACTACTTAGCTTTTCCTAATTGAATACTATCACATACTTTGTGCCTATTTAAAAGAATAACCTGGGTAGCTAGCAGATTCTCCCAGACCACAAATAGGACCTAATTGTACGGAGAAAGAATCTCCTCTCAAATTGCCAATTGCACAATACGATGCATTGTGCAGTAGTGTTGACGAGCAACACCGCACTGCACTACACTCTTCTTTGTGGGTAGAAGAAGCGAGATTCAAATGAGGATAAAAATACTCATATTGATTCTGGTCGCTGTCGTAATATCAACTGGTGCGTGTACTGCCTCACCCACATCACTATCGCCAGTGCCAACACCGCCGCCGGCCCAGGCAGTGCCTCCACCTTCTACTGAAGAATCACTTCCACAGCCGATAATTACTAATAACTCGGTAGAGCTTTGCCTGAATAGCAGATATTCTGAGCATAGCCTTACCGGTACTGCCAGTAATCAGCAAATAGCCAATATTCTATGGGCTGCCGGGAAGGCCCCGGTCGCCGGGACATACCGGGATATTTACGTTTCTACACCCAGCGAGGAATACTCATACAAACCGGGCACACACTCGCTGAGTCGACATTCAGACCAGCGCGTGACGGGCGGCGCTTTTGTGATTAACTGCGAAAGTGCTCTTGCCTTTGATACCGGCGTAGCCTATATGCTGGCAATGCTTTCGTCCGTCTCCTTGTGGAAAAACAGCGAATCTTCAGTGGCGAACTGTCCAAAACAGTCGAGTTTGTATTTTGGAGTACAGGAGGTCAGAGGATTAACCTCCGAGTTAGTAGCCCGCTCCTCCGTATCACAAGACGACCCCGGATGGCTGCCGGACCCATCGACCAACGGGCAGAACAAATTCGAAGAGGTACTGGCTGATTTGAAGTATGTCAGTGAATTTTCTCCGGAAAACTTAACACTGCAGCAGATATCCCAGCTCTTGTGGGCAGGATACGGCTGTACCCCTCATGTAGCGGAAATCGGGGGCAGGAAAGGTTTGACAGTCCCTTCAGCCATGGCCGAATATTATCTCACCGGGACAATCTATCTGGCCAGCGAAAAGGGCGTCTATCGCTACCACAATAGAAATCCCGGCACAGACCTGACCACCCGAGACCATAGAATCGAACCGATAAAGCTCGACGACATTAGAAATAATCTGCGAGCCGCTGTCAGCGGTATGCCTCAGGCGCCCTGCTATATAATAATCTGTCTGGGAGGAAAAGCCGCTGGAGGTACCGAACAGGTGAAGAACTGGGCGCTCCTGGAAACGGGGTTTGTTGCCGCTAATGTACTCGTCCAGGCATCGGCAATGGGTTTGGGATGTTACTTCGAGGCCACTCTAACCTCTGATGAGCAAACAGGCATTCAAAGAGTTACTGGTATACCTTCTTCAGATACACCTCAGGTGATTATCGGCATAGGTAGCGTGACCAGATAAGAATAGCCACCCATAACCGGTAGCTTCTATTCTGTCATCAGTTATCTCCTTTTGGTTTCTAAGATTCGGCGGTTAATGCCAGATATTTGACAATTATAGAGTTCAACATTAAACTACAATGAAGCATGGGATATATTCGAGTAAAGGAGGGGGTAAATTATGGTATGATGACGAGTGGTAAAAAGGATATTTATACTATATTAGGGAGGAAAAATCAATAATGAAAAAGCTTTTATTAATTTCTGTTGCCGTTATCTTGGCGGGCATGTTGATTTTCAGCGGTTGCGCTAAAGAAGAAGCGGCGCCAGCGCCTGCACCGGCACCAGCACCAGCTGCCCCAGCACCGGCAGCCCCGAAACCGGCAGCTCCAGCACCAGCCGCCCCGGCACCGGCAGCCCCGACACCTGCCGCCCCGGCACCGGCAGCCGGTCAACCGGTTAAAGGCGGCACCCTTAAGTGCGTGACAGGCGCTATTCCCAAAAACCTCGGTTATCCGCCGGAGAAAGCACCATCGGATAACTATTTAATGCTGCCTGTCCTGGAAAGGCTGTGCGAGTGGGATACAAAAGGTAACCAGATCCCGGTACTGGCCGAATCATGGGAAGGCGACCCGAAAGCCCTGACCGTCACCTGGCACCTGAGGAAGGGCGTCAAATTTACAGATGGAACGGACTGGAATGCTGAGGCGCTCAGATGGAACTTCCAGATGGGGATTGATAACAACCGTCTAACCGATGGCCAGTATGTCAAATCACTTGAAGTTATTGACAACTATACTCTCAAGATGAATGTTACGAAATTCAACTGGTTGATGATCGAAAACTACGGGTGGGTCACGCCAATCTCGCCGACCGCCTTCCAAAAGGCCGGCGGTGGCGATATTGAAAAGAGTAAAACCTGGGCCCGCCTGAACGCAGTAGGGACCGGTCCCTTCACGGTATCCGAATTTCAAAGGGATGACCATATCACCTTTGTGAAGAATCCGAACTACTGGCGGCCGGGTATGCCGTACCTGGACAAAATTATTCTCCGCCAGATACCTGACCCCATGATAGCCGCGGCCTCGGTAGAAGCCGGAGAAGTGGACATGTGGAACGACGTTGCTTCGGTGGAGAATATACTGAATTTGCAGAAAAAAGGGCTGAAGATAAACTGGGGCCCCGGCATGTTCAACTTGATAGCTTTCAACTCCTCTGACCCCAATTCAATATTTGCTAATAAAAAAGTACGCGAGGCTGTCGAATACGCCCTTGACCGCCCGGCAATAGCCGGAATGCTGGGGCAGGGTCTATACGAACCCCTGCAACAGATGGCAGGCAAGAACTGGCCCGGCTTTGTCGAAGGGTATAACCCCAGGCCCTATAATCCGGCCAAAGCCAAGCAGCTATTAGTAGAGGCAGGTTATCCCAGCGGTTTTAAGACCACACTTCTTTGCACATCAACAGCACAGGATGCCGTCGCCGCTATTCAATCGTACCTGGGCGCGGTAGGCATTACTATTGTACCGGATGTTGCTGACATAGGCAGATACTTCGGTTCTGTCTTCGGCACGGGATGGAAAGATATGGTGCTCACTGCTTCCGGCATCAATCCGGATGCTACCGATATTTTCATCCACTTCGGCCCCAGCCCGATGACGTTCCGGACCGGCAATATCTGGAAATCGCCGGAATACCTGGCTAAATGCGACGATGCGCTGAATCCCAAGTACAAGGATGCCGCCGAGGCAATGGCCGATATTAAAGCCGCTGTAAAAATAGGCGGTGACGACGCTATGATCGTACCACTCTGGAGAACCTGTAACGTGGCGATAATGCAGCCCAAAGTTCATAGCGACTACTTCCTGATTCACGGCGTCATCTGGACCCCGTGGGACGACTGGATGGAAAAATAGTAGCCGTCTAAAGTAAGCAGGCCGGGTGATTTACTCTCGTCTACAAAAACGGTGCGGGGTAAATCACCCGGTTTGAAAAAACGCAATATAGTTTAACAGCCGAACTTGCAGGATATTTTATAGATACCTGCGCAGTCTCGAGAGGGTGCAAATTTATATCTTAAAGAGAAGGCTCCCTCGTGTTAACAAAGGTTTGATATGACGACATACATTATCCGGCGGTTATTGCAGGCATTAATCGTTCTTATTCTGGTCACACTGCTGGTCTTTTTTATCATGCGTCTTCTGCCCGGTGACCCGTTGATAATTTATGTTGCTCAGAGTGCACAGATAGAAGCCATGCCGCCGGAAATGGTTGACAAGCTCCGGCATGAGTTCGGACTTGATAAGCCGATCATGGTGCAATATTTCAACTGGATGGGAAACATTTTCCAGGGAGATTTCGGGACCTCGATATATTATCGTGAGAAAGTAAGCACGCTCATGCGGGAGCGCTTCCCCATCACTCTTCATCTGGGCGTGGTCGCGTTTATTGTTGGTGCCGTTCTTGGCGTTCTGGCGGGGTTGCTCGCGGCGGTAAGGAGGGGCAAATGGGCGGATAAGGTAGTCACGCCGCTCACATACGTAGGCATCACCATACCTGTTTTTTGGCTGGGGATATTAATGATATACGCTTTTGGCCTTAAACTCCACTGGCTACCTATCTCCGGCTATACCTCTCCGTTTAAGGATTTCTGGTTGAACAGCAGGCAAATCGTTATGCCGGTTATCTGCCTGGCTATATTCAGTGTGGCGGCCAATGCTCGCCAGATGCGGTCAGCCATGCTCGAGGTTGTCCGCCAAGACTACATTCGCACCGCCTGGTCCAAGGGCTTACGCGAGCGCCGGGTAATAATTGCCCATGCCTTGAAAAACAGCCTCATCCCGGTAATTACGCTGATGGGCATCGGCGTAGGTATGATATTCGGTGGTTCGGTGCTTGTTGAGACTGTTTTTGCCATTCCTGGCGTCGGCCGTTTGTTAGTCTCCAGTATTTTCGGCCAGGACTATGTGGTCGTTCAGTCTATTACTTTTGTTATCGCCGCGATAGTGCTGGTGGTCAATCTGCTCGTTGATGTATCTTACGGCTGGTTTGACCCCAGGATAAGGTACGGCTAGGAGAGTACATATCATGGCAGAAAGTCGCATTACTGTTTCCGATTTTTTAGAAATCGCGCCGCGCGTTAGCGAGTGGCGGCGCTTCCAGAGGGTTTTTTTTTCACGCGGAATGGTCGTCTTCGGACTTGTCGTGCTGCTGTTGTTGCTGCTTACCGCTATCTTCGCGGCCTGGCTGGCGCCATATGACCCTTATCAGCCGTTACCCAAAGATTCTCTGGCTCAACCCGGTAAAGAGCACCTCCTTGGCAGCGACCTGCTTGGCCGGGATACGCTGAGCCGCCTTATCTATGGCTCAAGGACGGCGCTGATGGTAGGCTTCATATCCGTAGGTATAGCCTCGATAATCGGTATTCCGCTGGGAATAATCGCCGGTTACTCGGGAGGATTTGCCAATATCATCATCATGAGGATTATGGACGCTCTGATGTGTTTCCCGATGCTTTTGCTTTCGCTTGTCATCGCGGCCGTCCTCGGTAACGGCATCCATAACGTTATCATCGCCCTGAGTGTTGCCACCATACCCGGATATGCCAGGGTAACACACGGGGTAACGCTCAGTATCAAGGAGAACGACTATATCATGGCGCAGTGGGCGATGGGCTCAGGCTATGCACGTACCATGTTTAAGCATATTTTACCCAATGCCTTCCCGCCTCTCATCGTGCTGATGACCATGCAGCTGGGCAATCTCATACTAGCCGAAGCCGGCCTCAGCTTTCTTGGCATCGGCATCACGCCGCCTGGGGCCGCCTGGGGCGCCATGGTCAATGATGGCTACCGGTATTTACTAAAGAACCCGGTATTATCCTTCGCACCCGGTCTGGCTATTATGCTGGTCGTCTTTGCCTTCAACATGGTGGGCGATGGCCTGAGAGATGCCCTCGACCCCAGGCTTAGAGGCCTGCTATAGTGATATAGAACACAATCCGACGTATTGTGACTCCCAGTTCCAAGTACGTATAATCCTCTACGCGCTCTAAATAGTTATGTCTGAGCTATTTCAGATAGATTAGTGACACTATAATAGTGTCATGAGAATGAAAAGAGGAGTAGTCTCTGGAGCTTCTTGGCTGGCAGGAATTACAGAATTATCCAAGGAAGCCACCAGGAGACTGAAATGGTTTGATTATTACAATTCCCACGGTCAAAACGCCTGCCTTACCTGCCGCTGCTTCGGCATCAACCCTCAGACCTTCTATCGCTGGAAGAGACGCTACGATTCCAGACGCTTAGAAAGCCTGGAGGAACGCTCCCACAGGTCAAAACGCCTGCGTCAACTTACCTGGAGCTCTGAGCTGGCCCAGGAAGCGCTCAGACTCAGGGAAGAATACCCCCGATGGAGTAAAGACAAGCTGTCTGAGCTTTTACGTGAGCAGGGACACCCGGTCTCGGCCTCTATGGTGGGCAGGTCATCATTCGCCTCCATTAATGATAGCAGGGCCAAGGGGAGAGATGAAGAAGGCAAGAAGGCCTTCATTAGCAGTTGACAGTTCTACAGAAAACGATTACTGTATGAAACGAGACCATTAAATAGCTCTAAAGTAATGTGATATGTCACTATTTTGAGGTGGTGAAAAATGGCTAGAAAAAACATAGGGCTTCCCGAAGAAGAAAAGACAACTCACCTAACAAGACTGCTCATGAAACCGCTTCCTCAAATTCTGGATGAAATGGAGAATAGCGTTAGAGCCGCTGTTGAAGCTGCCAGAGTCGCTGGGGAAGCAGGGAAAGCCGCTAGAGAGGCTGCTGAGCTAGCCACCAAGGCATCAACGCAAGCAACTCGGAAAGCCGAAGAAACTCGCCAAGCCGGAGAAAAATCTATCGATGGCGCTAATAGAACTGTGGCGGAAACGGTAGCTAGAGCTGAAACCACAGTGAAGGCTTCAAAAGAAGAAGCGACAGAAGCAGTGAAAAAGGCTGCCGAGGCCGTAAAGCAGGCTAAGGAAGCCTCTGAAGCTTCAGCGAAGGCGTCCAGGGAGGCAGCCGCCGAAGCAGGAAATAGGGCTGCCGAGGCCGTAAAGCAGGCTAAAGAAGCCATTGAAGCCGCAACGAAGGCTTCCAGGGAGGCATCCGCCGAAGCAGGAAATAGGGCTGCCGAGGCCGTAAAGCAGGCTAAAGAAGCCATTGAAGCCGCAACGAAGGCGTCCAGGGAGGCCGCGGCCGAAGCAGGGAAAAAGGCTGCTGAAGCCGTAAAGCAAGCTAAAGAATCCGCTGAAGCCTCAGCGAAGTCGTCCAGAGAAGCAGAGAAGAGGATAGCGGAAGCCATCGCCAGGGCTTTGGAGATGGTTGAAAAAGCTGTCCAAAAAGCTGAAGAGGCGGCCGGAAAAGCTGTTAAAAAAGCGGAAGAGGTAGATTTGGCAGCCAGGAAAGTAGCCGAGGAAGCCGTAAGAAGGGCTGAGGAAGTCAGCGCCAGGGCTTTAGAAGCGGCCGGAAAAGCTGTTAAAAAAGCGGAGGAGGTAGATTTGGCAGCCAGGGAAATAGCCGAGGAAGCCGCAAGAAGGGCTGAGGAAGCCAGCGCCAGAGCCTTAGAAGCGTCCGGAAAAGCTGTTAAAAAAGCGGAAGAGGTAGATTTGGCAGCCAGGAAAGTAGCCGATGAAGCGGCAACAAGGGCTGAGGAAGCCAGTGCCAGAGCTTTAGAAGCGGCCGAAAAAGCCCCCCAAGAAGCCGAGCAGGGAGCCAAGCTAGCTCAAGAGGCTGCTGAGACGGCTAACAGGGCATCAGTGCAAGCAACCAAAATGGCTGAAGAGACCCGTGAAGCTGGTGAGAAGGCCGTGGAGAAGGCTAGTCGAGTTACCGCTGAATTGGTAGCTAAGGTTGACGAGGCAATAAGGAAAGTCAACGAGGCAAATGCTAAATCGGCTGAAGCGGCAGAACTGGCCCAAGCCGCGATGAAGGCATCCAGCGAGGCCCCGGCTAGAGCAGCAAAAGCGGCTGAGGATGCAGCTAAAGTAGCAGCGAAAGCCGAGGAAGGAGCCCAGAAAGCCAGACGATCCATTGAAGAAGCTGCCCGAAAAGCTGAAGATGCAGCTCTAATGGCCAGGAAAGCGGTTTCTGACGTTACTAAAATAGCCGAGCAAATTAATAAAAGAGTTAACCGGCAGGAGGAGTAAGGCCCATCTCTTACTGAACATTTAGCCAAAAGGTGACCTCTGCACAATCCATTTTTTGGTATAGGAAATAAACTTTCCATCGTGTTCGTTTTCCCGATGAAATAGCAAAACACTTAGTGAGAGGACTCTTTGAAATCAGGTTTATATTTCTATACACAATACACCTGATTATATTGGGCATATTTCCGATATCCCAAGAGTGGGGAGAGAAAGAATCCCAGTTCTGGAGACGACGGAAAAAACTCGGTTTGGCGATTTGCCAGGTTGTCAGCGAACTTTTTTACTCCGGTTTGAGATGTAATCCACCAGTAAGTACTGCCCCAGATTGTCAGCGCTGGTATAGAAGACCCGCCCCTTATTAATGCGTGCCATTCGGTTAGTGAAGGCGCTAAAAGAGCGGCCTCCCTCCAGCATGAAGGTATTTATGATGATAGACTTCTGCGTACATTTCCTCACTTCTCTCATGGTGGACTGAAGCGTCCGCAGGCTGGGCGGAAAGCGAAAGTAGAGGTATCCCCCCTCAAAGTGAGCGGTGGGTTCTCCATCGGACACCAGTATTATCTGCTTATTGGTGCAGATTTCTCGGGACAGGATTTTTCGCGCCAGGTACAGGCCATGCTGGAGGTTGGTATAAGGGTCGAACTCATCCCACCTCATCAAAGTCAGGTCCTCTTTCTTGATAAGCCGGGCGTAGCTGGAAAAGCCCACGATATACAGGCTGTCTTTGGGATACTGGCTGCGGATGAGGTTGTCCAAGGCTACGGCTACCCGCTTGGCGGCCTCATAGTTGCCGCGCATCGGCATCGACAGGCTTAAGTCCAGCATGAGTACGGTCGCTGACCTCGTCGTCGCTTCTGTCCGGAAGACTTCAAAGTCGTCAACATGCATTCTGACGGGTACCTTCTGAGGTTCCCGGTAAATGGCGTTCATTATCGTGCGCTGGATATGGAGGTTCAGGTCGTCGCCGAACTCATACTTTTTCGTCTCATCGGTCCGCTCGCCGCCGCTGCCCATGGCGTCCAGCCGGTGCCCTCCGGTACGGTCTTTTCTCAACTGGTCGAAGATATTCTGCAGGGCTTTCTGCCCGATTTTCCTCATGCCCCGGGGAGTCAACTCATATTTATCGTCTTTCCAGCGGATATACCCCGCCTCCTCAAGCACTTTAGTGACGGCGCGCATCCTCTCCAGTTCCTCTGCGGCCTCATTACCTAAGAGTTGTTTGACCATGTTTTCGTCGATGTCATCCAGAGAGCGGTGATGCTGCGACTCAGCGAGCTGATCCTCCAGCCTGTCCATTTTCTGGAGCTCCTCCATCAGTTTCAGGGCTTCGTTATAGGAAAGCGATTCCTCCCCGGAAAAGGGATATTGCTGGGGTGATAGCCAGCTGGGAAACAGGGCCTCCAGGTTAGACATCATCTTGCCCATCTCATATTGCGTGGCTTCATCCAGCATCGACCTCAGTAACTCGTCCAGCTGTTGCCTGTCTTCTGGAGAGAGGCTTTCCATGAGCGATTGTGCCTGTGCAATCTGCTGCTGGAGTCGTTCGATAAGCTCGTCAAGGTTTGCCGGGGGATTGGGACCGAAGAAGTTACCGAATTGTTCCATGAAGCCCTGGAAATCAGGTTCTTCCCCCCGCCTCCGTGCCTCCAGCATCTGGTTAATAGCTTCAACCAGGTGCCTCATGGCCGCGAGCGTATTAGCATCCATATTCTGCAGTCTCTGTGTCAGGTCGCGGGCGAAGGAGGACATAGCGTTTCTTTTCAGCATATCCATGAGTTCCTGGAACTGGCG
>JBGPRB010000013.1:0-26138 GCA_041489355.1 Dehalococcoidia bacterium | reverse complement strand
CCCGTCCATCCGTTGAACAAGTACCCGCCTGCGTGTGTCGCCACGATAGGAACCACCTGCCCGGGGGTATAGGGGCCAAAGGGACCTATACCGGGTGTGGTTACGGTGCCGCCGGCTGTAGTGGAGGTGGTCAATGTATAGGTCACTGCTTCCGGCACGAAGTTCGCCGTGATGGAGTAGTTGCCGTTCATGGTGATAGTGGTCGAGGCGAGAGCAGGGTTAGCGATAGTGCCAGTGTTGCCCGTCCATCCGTTGAACAAGTACCCGCCTGCGTGTGTCGCCACGATAGGAACCACCTGCCCGGGGGTATAGGGGCCAAAGGGACCTATACCGGGTGTGGTTACCGTGCCGCCGGCTGTAGTGGACGTTGTCAGTGAATAGGTCACTGCTTCCGGCACGAAGTTCGCCGTGATGGAGTAGTTGCCATTCATGGTGATATGAGTATTCTCGACGGTCACGTCGGGAATAGCACCGGCAGGAAAATTTCCTGTCCAGTTGACGAAGTTGTACCCGCCGTCAGCCGTGGCGACGATATTAACCGCTTCACCACAGTTATAGGGGCCGTAGGTGCCTACACCGGGTGTGGTTACAGTGCCGCCGGCCGTAGTGGCGGTAGTCAGCTTAGGCTTTACCAGCAGGTCTACCTCAACAAGAAAAGACTCACCAGTTATTCCCAGAGGCTGTTCGTGTAATACCTGTCCTGCTACAACCAGCTTGACCGTATCACCCATCAAGCCCTCAACCTGAAAGCCTGGGTCGTAACCGTACTTGCCGAGGTTATCTACGGTGGTAGTTGCTTTCGGAGAAACATCGTCATTTAAAAAGGCTTCAACCAGCGTACCTGCCGGCATCGGCGTACCGCATAACGAGACGTTACCTCTGAACAGGTTGAATGTAGGTACATCTGCCATTGCCGGCAGCGCTAGGGTTACCAGGAGTGACAGGGCTAGCAGGAGGCCGAAGCCTCCTGCTAGCATTTTGTTCCTCAGAAATCGGGTCTTCATGTCTTCCACCGTCCTTTTCCAGATTTAGTTAAGCTTTAGGGGAAGATCGTCCCTGATTCACCGACCTTTACCGCCAGCCAGTAACCGAAGCCGGGTTGCAGCATGGCATGTCCTGGCGAGCCAACAGCGTAGAACGCGCCGTTGTCATAGCCGTAAATCATGACATACTTGCCCGCTACGCCAGCCAGGTATGCTGACGGCAGTTTGGCTGTCGTTGACTTGAACCCGATTAAGTTCCAACCTCCCGCAACGTCGTAAGACGGCGGCAGGGTGGCTCCCGAGGGTAGCTCTTTGCCTGCGATGGCCAGGGTCTGGCCGGATGAAAGTACTCCAAGCCAGTAGCCGATCCCGTCTCCCCAGATAAAGCCAGGAGCAGGAGCGCCGCCCTTCACGTATGTCTTAAACGACCAGGAAGTCTTGGACGAACCTACCATCATGGCAGCTAAGTCGAAGTTAACGCCGCTTAGAGCCGTAACTGGATTAGTCACAGTGGGCATCAGCGGGAGAGAGATAAGGTTTTGACCCATATCAAGGTGTAGCGTTACTCCTTCGACCGGCGCCGGTTCGGTAGCGTTGATGCAGACCTGGTAAGAGTTGTTGGTTATTACCGGGTCGTGCTCGTCCATGCCCACGATGGTGGCGCGGTTGCAGACCTCACCCACCGTATTAACAGTGGTTACTATTTTTAAGGTTGCAACACCACTGTCTGCAAGGTCGCCGACACTCCAGAAGCCGCTGGTTTCGTCGTACCAGCCCTGCGTTGCGGTATATCCTTCAAAGGAAAGTTCCGCAGGGAGTACGTCCTGCACCAGAACATTGGTGGCATCGGACGGACCAAGGTTGGTCAACGTGACGGTGAAGTTAGCTGTTGTGCCCATCGTGTAGCAGCAGGTATTAGATGACTTTTCGATGCTAAGGTCGGTCATCAGATGTAGCTGTTCGACTGTGACTTCATCAGACTCGATGAATCCAGCCGGGATGGCTAGACCGGCAGTAGAAGCCATATCGGAGCAGTACTGTCCGCCCAGCAGGCTCTGCGCCCACTCGCCGTACTGTGGGTTACCCTTGATGAACGAACCGCTCAGTTGCCCGTTGATGATCTGGAGCAGTCCGCCCTCAACGAAGAAGTGCGTGTCTGCGAGGTAATCGTCAGGCGTATCGGATATGATATGGCCGATGAAGACCATGACATCTTTGCCCTCGATCAAGCTGCACAGGCACTGCTTATTGCAATCAGGATTCCAGAGACACTGTCCGTCATAGCACATGCGCTCAGACAGCTGTTCGGCAGTGGTCCGGCTGACATTCGGTATGACAGCGCCCATGAGGGCTACTTGACCCGTGTAGTCAGGACCGCCGCCCATTTTGGCCCAGGATACTGGGCTGGTAGCGTTGAACGGACCGAATAGGCCGTTGGCATCACCGAAGAACACGCCGTAGAACCAGCCTTTATTATCTACTACGACAGAACTATCAATGAAGCCTCGGGTTAGCTCTTCGACCGACTCCATACCACCCTCGATGACAAAGCTGCCCGTAGAAGCGCAAGCCTGTTTCATGTGCCAGCCGTACTCATCGTTACCGCTGGCGGTAATTTTGATGGTGCTGTTGCTCGGCGTCATGAACTCGAGGGTAAAGGTCTTTGTCACCGAGTTAGCCTCGGAGCCGTGACCCGGAATGGTGCCGATGTACTGAGAAAAGCCGCCATCACTCGGCGCTATACGGACGCTTCCTTCAGGAGTGGCAGATAGAGTAGCGTATACTTCTGTGGCGTCCGCCTCACCGGTATTGGTGACAGTGTACGTCACATCGAACGTGGAAGTACCAATCGGATCTACAGGATATTCACCGATTGTTACCTCGAGGTGAGCCGCCGGGTACTGCCATACGGATACCGGTTTGCTGCTGACGTAAACTGGCTCGTATTCATCGCTTATGCCCTCCAGATGAACATTGAACCAGCTCAGGCCGCTGCCCGCGCAGTGGGCCGTCCAGGTAACCATCTTGGATTCGCCGGGATTGATTACCCATGGCATAGCCGGCATCGGGTCGCCGACCACGATGTTCTCTGCCCCGAAGGGAATACCACCGATGTTGATAATTGCCTTGTCAATGGTTATCGGCGCGCAGCACTCAAGGTTGGTGACTTTCGCCGTTATGGCGAAGTCCTCTGAGGTGGCATATTTGGAGCCACTGTCAGGAGACAGGATATCCACGCACACCATTGCCTTGTTGCGCGGTACCTGGGTTATAGTGGTAGATGTAGTTGTCTTTATCTGGAGGTGAGGATCAGCTGCCTCGACACAGACGTTAAAGGTAACATCGCCTGTACCTATGCAGCGCACCATCCAGGTTACTTCTTCGAAGCGGCAATCTTCCTCGCAGTCTTCGTCGGGAGCTTCAATTAAGTCGATGATTACCGGGTTGACGGAACCCTCGACCAGCTCCACGGCGCCGTCCCACATCAGGCGAACGGATACATCTTCGAAGCTGCAGGTGCCGCAGTTGTCTATCCTTGCCTTCACGGCAAAGACTTCCCACTGGTCGACAGAAGCGCCGGGCTCAGGGTTGATGATACCGACAGTGACCTCACACTGCGGGATTTCCAGACCGCAGAGGTCGGTGATAGGCCCGAAAACTTCTCCGCAGGTGTTCTCATCATAGCCGCTGATTTCGGTTATATCGATTCTGACTTCCGGTTCCTCGCCGTTGCACTTCAGTTGGCAATTAATCGCATCACTGAGCCACAGGCACTTCGTCTCGCCGCCCTTAATGGTGTCGAAGTCGATAATGTATGTGCCCGCGCATGTGGTGGCACCGCTGACCTCAACAGTGGCTTCGACGTCGTAAGCGTCAGCTTCGCCGGAGTTGGTCAGGCAGACCTTCACGTCGTAGTCCTGGTCGACTGCCACGGAGTCAACCGAAACATTATCCGCGCAGTCGCAGTCCTGTACGAAGGGGCCGACCAGATAGCCGCTGAGAGATGCCGCGGCTTCCTGGCACATGGATGCCGGGTTGCAGGGCAGGCTGGAGTAGTTCTTCAGGCAAACTACAGCGTCAACCGAATAAGGCGCGCAGGTGCCAGCCGCACAATCGCCGCCGGTCGATGCCGTGCACACCAGGTGCCAGGTGATTATTACTTCACAGCACCCGCACAAGTTGGGGCTTGACATACTAACCGTAGCCTTGCCGTTCGATAAGACAGGGGTTTGGTACTGTGTTTTTTGACCTGCAGGCCAACCATCACTATACAGCATCACCTGGGAGCCGGTCGCTATCTGGGAGCCGGCGGGCAGGTTCAAGGTAGCTGAGAACGGCTGGTCGACATTCGTGCAGTTCTTCAGGGTCGATACGATGTCGAAGAACTGCCCGACGGAAACGGTGATGCAATCTTTGCAATTCGTATCGCATTCACCTGTAACACCTACTTTTTTGGCGCAGACGTCAATCAGGACATCGCGCTGCCGTGTCATCGTCTGGCAGGTCTCTTGCAGGGAAACGTTACCGCACTTGTCAATGCCGGAAGCCGTAACGGTGAAGGTAACATCTCCTTCACCCAGGCAGGTAACTTCCCAGGAGACCGGAGTAGCACAGGTTCCAGCAAGCAGGTCACCTATTACGTGGGTAGCTGCGGCAATGCTGACATTGCCGATAGCCGTCAGGACCGCCTGGGCGTCCCTGATATCGGTATCGCCGGTGTTGCAGACCTTGGCGGTTACATTGAACTTATTGTTAGTAATGCCTGGATTGCATTTGGTGCAGACCTCGCACGGAGAAGCGCACGTAACGGTCAGGTCCGCCGGATTGCGCTGGTCAAAGCAAACTTTATCAATGGCGCAGTCGTTGACCTTTACCGTAACGGTGACCGTTCCGGGGCCGGTGCAGTGCAGCGTCCAGCCTGCTTCAGTGCTGTCCGCATCCTGGCCGCCTTCCATGTTGCCCAGGTTCCAGTGGTCCGGCATGCCGGCTATCCGCACGGCCGGTCCTGTAATAGTGATATAGGGAGTAACGTCATACAGGATGCAGCCGCTGCAGTTGCCGATTTTTGCCTTGATGCCGAAATCGGAAGATATCGGGACGATCATCTTCTCAGACCCGGGTTCGCAGCCTTGTTTCCAATTACTAGTATCGCTCTTCTCGTATCCTGCGGCTTCGATAATCTCGACGCTAACGCAGGGCAGCACATGGATTGTGCCTTCGGCAACGTCATTGCCGCATTCGCCGCCGCACGGGTCATTGCAGGTTACCGAGTACGGATAGTCGCCGGGATTGCAGACAATGACCTGTGAGATATCGATGATCGGGTCACAGCCTACGGAGCAGCCAGCGAGAGCTTTCGCAAGGGCAGCGGTAAGATCGCCGTTCTGGCAGATGGTGATATCCGGTGCAGTCGCCACGCATGCCGGATTTACGGTTACCGAGCCATGGCAGCTCACGTCGTTACAATTAATTGTATAGGTGTAGATACCGGGGACCGCAGTATTGACAGTGGAGAAGTCCAGCGTCATTACGCAGCCCTCGTCGGGGCAGGTGGCGCCGGCATCGATGAAGTCCTGCTCAGTGAGTACGTATCCCTGGCAGATGACCAAATCCGGTGCTACGCACAAGCAGCCCCCTCCGCATTCCTGTACCGTTACATAGGCAGAGCTTGTTGTATCACCGCAGGTTTCGCTGTGGCAAGTTACGATATATTCGTACTTGCCGGCTGCAGAGGTATCAACAGCGCTCCAATCTATGTCCGTGAGGGAGCAGCCTTCTCCGGCGCAGGACACGTTGCCCAGTTCAGTGATATCCTGCTCGGTGAGTACATCTCCCACGCACACGGTAAAGTCTTCAGCGTTAGGAGTGCAGCCATAGACGTAGATTGTACCCGGGGAGGCACAAGTGCAACTATCGCCCCCACCTTCCCATGTCCGGGTCTTGAGGCAAAATACGCGGTAATAATAGGTTCCGGGACCGGGTGTATCGCCTTCCAGGTTATCGCCTACGTTACTGTACGGGTTTTCGTTCTGGATAAAGTCGTAGTCTACCGCTATGGTGTATGTGAAACCGTCACCAGCATAAGGTCCCCCCGGTGCCGGGTCACAACTAACACCATTCGCCTGTAGTAAGGCGTCATTAAACGTTGTTCCTGCACAAACAGTTATGTCTGGATTCAGACATTGTGGATTTGAACAGGGTTCGGTTGGAGCTGCTGCTGCTGCGGGTGTCGCAAAGCCGATTGCCAAAGAAATCAGCATAACAACCCCAACGAACAAGTTCAACACTCCTCTGGGTATTATTTTCCCTTTCATTTTTTCTCCTTTTCAGATTTTAGAATTCAAGATAAAGAATGAGATCAACCATAGTCTTTTTTTAAAATTCTTTCATAATGCATCACCCCTCCCATGCATACCATCGGAGCAAATCTTTCCGCCAGATTTGTACCCCCTCTGCAATGTTCATTTAGGAACATATAATGTTCCCATGCGGACATATTATAATAAATTATACTGCTTTGTCAATAGTTTTTTCAGGTATTTTTATAAATAATTTTACTCTATTTGTATCTGGTTCGTATCTAGAATTAGAAAAATATATTTTTTATAAAATATATAAAAAAGTCGATATAGATATTGACAATTTGCCAAATACTAATTAAAATGACCCTATGAGAGCAAATAATAATCTCTTAGGTATATTCCTTAAGGAAGTGATGCGTCAGAAGAAACGGCTGCCAAGCCAACTGGCATTAGATCTGGGCATAAGTCATGCTACCGTCGGTCGTTGGCTTACTAACCAGGACATCCCCAACGTCAAGTCATGTCGCAAGTTATCGGAATATACCCAGATACCGCTGGAGCGGATCCTTGTGATTACCGGACACCTGCCAGACATAACAAATAGAGAAAGTAAACAGACCGTTTACGAGTTGATACAGAACCTAAGGTAGGCGGATGACCGGTAACTTAGATGCGGACAGTGGAAAAAGTTTAACCCGGATGTTCACACCTGATGCAAGGGTCAAAGAAGGCAGGATTTGATGCTGAAAAGAAAAGACTTGTTATTTCTGTTCTATATATATAATGTAAGTTGTTAACACACCCCAACAATCCTGGTATCCTATCCGCTTATAGAAATCAGTCTTACCGCTTTCTACTTTTTTTAATAACAATCTCAGTACATTGTCTAAGAGAGTTGCCCTCTAAATTCCTTCCTTTGTATCCAGGTTGATTTTTCCGGTGTGAGTAATAATACATCTATCGGACCACCTACGTTTTTTGGCCTAGCCTGAAATCGAATTGTATCGATGGTTGTTCTTACTGCGTAAATAGCGAAATCAATAGCATCCTGAACCGGCATGCTGTCCCAGATTACTGGGGTCATCACATTTTGTTTAATTTCGTTATTAGGTCCCTGTACCTGTTTGGCGCCCAATATACTAGCGATGACGTCCCACTGCCCTCCCCACGATGTACCGTATGTAATTTCGTCTGTTTCTGGATTTACATTCAGCCTCCGGATCTCTTTTTTAATATTCTGATACAAATATACAAAAGGTGAGCTAATCCCCGATACCTTATTGAACCCTGCTATGTGCAATGTGGTATTGGCAGCAGGGAATTGACTCCCGAAAAAACTTTGTAATTTTTGGGCTACGTTGTACGCCGTATCATTATTCTTTAACTTTTCTTCTTGAAATCTTTTGATATGGTTTTCTGCCGTTATTTTACCCAATACGAATTCTCCAGATACACTTATCCCGACATTTTGTTGTGGAAGTAAGAAAACTTTATAGACGAAGTCGGAATTCACTGTGTCTATTGCCCTTATCTTTTTATCTTCTTCAGGCTCTCGCCTTGACAAAATTATTGATTGCCGGCTATCGGCAGCCATCACGATGGCTCCAGGAACATACACGGTAATTACAAAAGACATTTTCAATCACCACCTTTATACAAAACTTATTAAGCTAGTTCTATCGTTCACGTTGCAGGCAGCAATGCCTGCAGCAATGAAATCATTAAATAACATATTATCTGCTCTGTCAAGTAATATTATTGTTCTTTTAAGGTCATTAAGTATTATCACTTAGTACAAATTTGCTTAAATTTATATACAAAGTACTTGACATATTAACATATGCGTTAGTATAATGTTACTAAGGGTAATTGGACAATGATAGTAAAAAAGATATTTATTTTGAGGTGAGCATGTCAGTAAATTCATTTTTACAGGAGTTGATGCGTCGTCGTAAGCGTTTGCCAAGTCAACTTGCTGCTGATCTGGGTGTCAGTCACGCTACTGTGCGCCGGTGGCTTTTTGGGGAAGACATACCGAACTTACGCTCATGCCAGATACTCGCAGATTATAGCGGAATACCCTTACAAAAGGTGCTTAAAATCGTTGGTCAACTTCCTGAAATGAGTATCCAGGAAGCGGCAGACTGGCCTGAATTCCGCGAGTATGCTCTGAAAAAATATCCTAATATATTGGATGAAGACATTATTACCATGGTAGAAGATCTCATAGAACGCCGAAGAAATACTAAGTATACAAGAATGAGGAGGAGAAAAGCCTGACTTTTCAACTGTAATAGTTAATAGCTTCCTCCTGCCTGTGTGGGGTTTAGGAATTTATTAGTAACCAGAGGGTGGTCTAATCATGATTCCTGTATTCGGTATAAACAGGGTGTTAGGTGGAAACAATGGGAAAGAGGGGAGTAAAACTCGAATCTATTGATACACCTGCTCGCTTTAGGAGTCTTAAACAAGTTAGGAGTCTTGAACAAGCGCTATTCGAAGGTACGTATAGCCTGGATTTTGCGGATAATGCCTCCAGTCATTGGGCTATTGTTCGGAAGCACGTAAGAAGTGATTTACAAGAACTAACATACAATCCATTTATTCTCCTCGACAAAATACCCATAGGTATTGTTCTTATCTCCCAAAAAACCCTCGAAACAATATACGTTAACCGTATCTGCCTGGATATTTTAGATTGCACAAGTTTGGAGGAAAAGCTTACCCTATCATGGAGTAAGTATTTGCCTCCGGACAGCTATCAACAGTTCCTGAAATTGATAACCCAGCCAAGAGTTAAACAGTACTACCCCAGTTATTACCATCTACAAATAAAACGCAAAGATGGGAATATCAGAGATGTCAGAATCTCTTTGAGCGACTTACTAAAACATGAAAGAGAGTATTCACTCTTATTTATTGAGGATATAACGGAACAGGGGAAAAATGAAAAAGATCTACAGGAAGATAATGAAAAAAGAAACCTTGAAAACCTGTTGGAAGCTTTCAGCTATCGGATTATTGAGGTTCAAGAGGATGAGCGCCGCAAAATCTCTTATGAGCTACATGATGAAATAGGGCAAATTTTAACAGCCGTACAATTAATGCTGATGAGAGCACCGAAAATAAGCCCAAAACATAAGGGTCCAGAACATAGCGAATCTGAAAATCTTATCAAAGAGGCTATAGCGCAAGTTCAAAGGTTTTCACAAGACCTGAATCCAACCACACTCAAGACCCAGGGACTTTTACCTGCTCTTATAGAATACTTTGAACGATATAAAATATGGTCAGGAGTGACGGTTAAATTCACGCATACCGGCCTCGAAGGAAGGGGATTCCCCGACGCGATAAACAATACGGTATACCGTATTGTCCAGGAATCATTAACTAATGTTGCTCGTCATGCTTGTGTGAAGAGCGTGAATGTAGCAATACAGGTCACCCGGGAAACGCTCTGTGTCCGCATAATGGATAAAGGTAAAGGATTTAACCCCAAGACACTGGACATCCAAAAGTCGGGCGGTCTATTTGGAATCCATGAAAGATTACTTTTACTTAGAGGTAAACTAGAGATAGACTCGGCGCCTGGAAAAGGGACTTGTTTGACAGGCGAGATACCGTTATCCACAAATGCGGATAAAAAAGGTAGTAAAAATGATATCGATTGCACTGGCAGATGATCATAATATCGTTAGACAGGCTCTACGGGCTTTGTTGGAAGATGTACCAGACTTCGAAATTGTGGATGAAGCTGATAACGTAGATACGGCAGTAGAAATAGTAAAAAATAAAAAGCCCTTGGTACTTGTGCTTGATCTGATGATGAATGGGCTGAATAGCCTTAGCGCCATTCGTCAAATGTGCAATTATTCACCGGAGACTAATATTGTCATTCTGTCAATGTATGATAATGAAAGTTATATTATCGAATCACTAAGAGCAGGTGCGAAATCATATGTTCTGAAAGGCTCCACAGCAGAAGAATTGACACGTGCTATCCGTGAAGCAGCCGCCGGTCACCGTTACTTAGCTTCACCAATCTCGGAACGCGCTATTACAATATTTTTGCAAAATGCTGATGCAAGTAATTTTAATTTGTATGAAACCCTAACTACCAGAGAACGCGAAGTACTTTACATAGTAGCCCAGGGATACACTAACGTAGAGATAGCCGAGAAATTATATGTAAGTCCTCGTACTGTGGAGGTCCATCGCTCAAATATGATGAAGAAACTCCGACTAAAAAACCATACACAGTTGGTCCAGTATGCGTTAGAACGGAAAATACTGCTTAGCTTTTTACTAATAACTCTCAGTTATCAAATCACCGCAATAATTTCTTCCAGCATTATTTAATTTCCAAGGGTTACCTTTTACTCACAATAGGGGATAACCCTTATGTCCAATTACGTATTACTACTAATAGCCAATTGGCGAAAGTCCTAGTACTATTATCCTACATGCACTTATTCTTTTACTATTGTACCTCAAAATCAGCATCATATGACAATATTCGTAAAACATTAAGTGTTTACGGACTTTAATCAGAAATCTGCTTTATAAGGGATTATTCGGATGGGAGGCAATAGGTGAGGGAAAATATTGCTAACTGGGAAAACGAACTATGGAATTACCTGCGAATTGGCGATGGTGATAGGTGCCCACTATACGATTGTTGTGATATAAGGAATAATGGCCATTGGTGCATCATTGACCACGAAGAATTTATAGGAGATATGAGTTATTTAATAAACAGTCGTGAAATCGATCCGCACAGAGGCGAGATATTAAGAATGATAAAGCATTGTAGAATATTCAAGCTCGTTGAATTACTGGCAAACAAGCATCTGGATTTAGCAAACATCACCTCTTCGCCTGTACCAGAATCGCTGATTGAATTAATCAGGCAACCTAACAACATTGAAGTCCGTTTGATACCATTGACTTCATATCATGGCGCTCTCTGGTATCTGGATGACAGCTGGGTAATACAACTAAATAGTAACGATGATTATGCCGTAAGAAGACTAACCATATTTCATGAAGCTTTTCATGTTTTGGCACACTCCAATAGCACACCGGTATTTAGAAAAATCCATAATAAAAAGGGTGCCTTCAATGAATTACTGGCAGAATATTTTACATACAATATCTTGATGCCGGAAAAATGGATTAGAGAAAAGTGGGCAGAAGTTCAAAATATA
The DNA here is from genome assembly GCA_041489355.1 of Dehalococcoidia bacterium. Classification (GTDB taxonomy): domain Bacteria; phylum Chloroflexota; class Dehalococcoidia; order Dehalococcoidales; family RBG-16-60-22; genus JBGPRB01. The sequence continues at coordinate 14,645 of JBGPRB010000013.1, read as the reverse complement.
GACATAATGGCAGAGATATTTGAAGTTCCTAAAAGCGCTATGGTTACTATGTTGTCCAGCTTGCAGCTAATAGATATACCGGAATCAAGCATTCTAATTAACAGTAATAATCAAAAAGCAATTCGTGCATCATAATCCGGTGGTTCCGTAAAAGTATGATTGAATTCAATCCAGATTGCCTGCTGCATGATTTAATTAAACCATTTTACTTTTTTGTAAACCGCCTACCCGATAATGTTTTATAGCCCCACTATTGTCTGCTCCACTCCCATTTCAATTGATTGGAACCCTGCATTTACACCAAATCTTCCTTCATTTCTTTATTTCTTTAATATCGTGCATCTAACATTTCAGTCTGAATGATAGTTGGAGACCATTTTACTAATTTGCCTTCTGTAATTGATAAAAGCCTTTCTTTCAATTAATATGTCCTTATAGGGACATTAGTTGAGGAATCACTTTTCCATCTAATAAAGAGAAGAACTTGTGTAAAGTCTTCTCTTTTTTTGTGAGAACTTTGTGACAAGTTACCCACCTCCCATTAAGCAATTTGTGATTTATCCCTGATGTAATATGAGGGCTATCATCCATGTACACTGAAATATCTAGTGTTAAATTTAAATTGATATCATGATCCGGGGATTCGAGGCGTCAGAAGACCATGATACCTGGCAGTGTTAATAAATGGATACTAAATGTTGAGACAAGAGGGCTTATCTCCGAAAGAATTTCCAATAATTCTAACCAAGGATAGAATTATCGGGGTTTTATGTACTTTATTTCTGCTGGCATCGGCAGCTCTGGTATTTTGCTTTGGCAGTTATGTTGGCCAAAAATTATACCAGCCAAAAGTTGTCACCAGATATGAAGTCATTAATGTAGATAGGGTCGTTGAGAAAGTAATCTATACCCCCGTCGATAGGGTGATTGAGACAGTAGTGTATGAACCAGTGGAAAAAATTGTATATGAGCAGGTTGAAAAGCCCGTAATTAAAGAAGTTGAAGTATCAAGGCCACTCGTATTATTCGAAAATTTGGCTGACTTAAGACAATGGCTCAGTAATATTAGCGTAATAGAAATAGGTTTTAACGTAGTCGACCAGAACAATAACAGTATTAGTCAGCTTGACTGCGATGATTATGCCAGAAGGTTACAGGACAAGGCACTACAGAATGGCTACATAATCTCCTTCGAAGTCATTCGATCCGCGGAATATAACTCGTTATTTAAAGAGAAGAAGATACCTGTCGGCGCCATCCATGCTATAAACTCAACAATAATCGGTAACGAAGTTTACTATATCGAACCGCAAACTAAAGAAATCGTTTTCGTGGCTAATCTTGATTGAGGTTCAGCGCTTCTCTATATTTCAACTGTTTTGTATTATTACTTGTTTTTTGTTCCCGGCTAAGGGACAGTAGGGAAACCTGCAGCTTTCCATCCATCTATACCGCCCTGCATGTTATAAGCTTCCCTGAACCCCAGGTTCTTCATAATATTCAATGCCTTCGCAGAGCGCGTCCCGGCCTTGCAGTAAACAACGTACATCTTTGTTTTATCCAGATTATTAACGTCTTCAGTAAATGTTAGGGAGTTAACATCAGAGTTAACATCAAGATTAGCTGCACCTGCTATGTGTCCCGAGCTAAATTCTGTTGGTGTCCGTACATCGAGAATAACTAAACGGGGGTCAGCCGGCACAGCATTGATAATATCGTGTGCCTGTTGGATTGTTATATTTTCTGTTATTTGTTCAAGTGGCGGGTATATTGTGCCTGGTGATGTCATATGTATCCAGTAACCCTGCCCCGGCTCCATTAAATCGTTACCTTCCGGACCGACGATAAAGAAGCCCCCATCACCATAACCATAAACGATATCGTACTTGCCTTGTATGCGGGCAAGATAATTTCCCGGTATTCTAGGAATAGTAGATTTGTAGCCTATCAAGTTCCATCCTGTGTTTACATCGTATGATAACTGCGTGGTTGATTCATTATCCAGTTCAGTACCGGAAAACGTTAACGTGCCGGGGCTATTCATCTCAACCCAGTAGCCAAGACCGTCTTTCCATATAAACCCCTCTTCGGTGGCATATCCCTTAACATACAACCTAAAAGATGCAGCCGATTTCAAATACATAGCGACAATACTATAGTCTAGGTCAGACAGGGCTTCCTGTGGTCGTGTCTCTCTGGGCACTAACGGTAAAGAAATAATCTGCAAACCGGGTGAAAGCGCGATTGAATAAGTCAGGATGCTGGGCCGGTACATCCCGGCATCCCAGCTCATATCTGTTTGCCCGTAAATTAGGGTAATGATACCTGAAATACCTTTAGCATTTACATCAGAGTCAACCTGGTCATTGCTTCCCTGGTCCATTGGGCTGAATATATAACCACCGATAATAGAATAACTGAATTTCAGATAGTAGCTGCCTGGTTCAAGGTCAGTAAAGGAGTAAAATCCTCCTCCCGCAGTTGTTGTTGTCTTTATGAGTTTATCATCAGAACCATACAGATTCACCACAACCCCGTTTATACCCAAATCTTGTCCATCCCGGATACCATCCGCATCTTTATCTTCCCAGACAGAATCGCCTATAGTGCCGGTTGCATCTTCAGAGAGGAAGTTTGCGGTAACAGTTTTGCTACAGCTCATTGCCACGGTCGTAGGATTGTCGTCGTTACCGGTTACAGCGCCATCCCAGTTAATAAAAACATACCCCGCAGCCGGCACAGCCTCTAATTCCACAGTGGGACTTGTTGAATAGCTTAGCGGTCCCGCGTAAGCCACACCGGCTACTTTTACATAACCTGCACCACTGGGACTGACATTCACGGTCAGTGTAGAGTCTCCTCCTCAGCCTTTAACTGGCTTTGCCGCGACAAGAAGAGAAACCATCAGGAGCGGCACCAGGATAATAAATGGAACTGCAAGTCTAATAATTTTCTTGGTCCACGGTTTCATCGTCGTTTACTTCCTTGTTTTTCTTATATGGATACTTCTATTTTTGTTCCTTAAAGCTATCACCATACAGAGGAATATATTTGTTTATAGGACATTATCTTGTTCCTATACGGACATTGTAACATAATAATAATACTAAATATCCCCGTTGTCAATACTACGATTCATATATACAAATAAACTTGAATAAAAATATGCCAAATTATTCGAAAATAGTGCGTCCAGGCTATTGACAAAAGCAACATAAATATTATAATATGTCCGCATAGGGACATTGCTATTACAGCTAAGTAATAGTATTATAGAATCTATGCTGGGTATTAATTATTAATAATGAAGTGATTTTTATGATACAGCTGAGAGGGGATGATGTCGTATGCAATAGAAGCCGATACTGTTATAAAAATACGGGAGGAAAAAAGAAATGATTAAAAAAATGAATGTAATAACACGCTTACTAATTATTCCAGCGATAATAGTGTTGACGGGACTAATCCTGGCTGTTCCCGTAAGTGCTCAACTACAACTACCTCATGCTTTCTATGGTAATATAACAATCAATGGAGAGCCAGCGCCTATCGGGACGAAAGTCGAGGCGAGGGGCCAGGGGATAAGGGTTGGTATTAGCGGCAATCCTATAATGACTAGCGAGGTCGGTAAATACGGTAGTGAGTCTGAAACGGGTGTAAAGCTCATCGTCCAGGGTGAAGGAATCGAGGGAAACCCCGTTATATCTTTTTATATCAACGGACATCTAGCTGACCAGCCCTATACCTGGCAGACCGGAGAAATTACCCCCCTGGACCTGTCTGTAACCATATCTACTACTCCGGAAAATGGCGGAGGGACATCGTCTGCTGAAACAAGCACTCTTCAGTGTTCTTTGTTCGGCGAAGAACGTAACATTTCTATCAGCAACACCGGCGAGATACTAGAATCGATAGAGATATCAAGCACCTTACCGTCAGGTAAGGTTACAGTTAGTATCAATGCCGGGACTAAAGCTCTAGATAAAGATGGCAATCAGCTTACCAGCCTGACTTCCGATGCTAACCCTACACCTCCTCCGGCACCTGAAGATTCTATTGTATGCATCGCCTGCAATTTCGGGCCTGACGGTGCCACCTTCAACCCGCCCATAGTATTAACCTTTGAATATACTCCCGCGGATATGCCTGAGAATACAAATGAGGAGGGCCTGGTTATTGCGTTCTATGATAGCTCCATCGGAGAGTGGGTGCCTTTAACCACTGAAGTCGATACAGTGAATCATACAGTTACTGCCTCGGTGAGTCATTTTACTCCCTTTGCTGTTCTAGTTGCCCAGGTTGAACCGGCACCGCAAGAGACTCCTTCTTCGATATCGCCGACTCCAAGTCCAGAAGAGAATCCGACTCCAAGTCCAGAAGAGACTCAGAATCCTCCTTCCCAGGAACCAGAGTTAACGGAACCAACACCAACACCTGAGCCTGCTCCAGAAGAAGAACCTTCAGTACCGCAAACGCCTCCTGCGTCCGAGCAGACCGAATCAAATACCAATTGGAACCTTTTTATTATCATTGCAGCTGTTATAATAGGCGGAATAGTGGTAGGTCTGTTAATCAGATGGACCCGGCTACGCAATAACTAACAATAGTTATTTATTATTTTAAGCGGAAAATAGTTAATTGGTAATTCCTGGAATTCTTTTCCAGGGCAGAAGCCATGGCCGAAAATACTATAGCTGAATGGATTTCTTGGCAGGTGCCTGCGGAGTAAGTAGAAAAAGTAAAGCCGGTATTTAGTAACGCAGGATAAACAGTGAGATAGTTATGTTAAAAATACAAGTTAACAATCCAGATAAAATTCAGGTGAAAAAGAATACCAAACTGGGTATACTAGATGCTATTGGAAATACACCTCTAATTAAAATTGAAAATGTATACGCCAAATTGGAGAGTGTTAACCCCAGCGGTAGTATAAAAGACAGAGTCGCTCGAGAAATAATCGAAGCCGCAGAGAGAGAAGGAGAATTAAGAGAAGGATATACAATAGTCGAGGCAAGTAGCGGCAATACGGGCATCTCTCTGGCTATGTGCGCTGCCATCAAGGGCTATAAAATGATTGTTGTCATGCCTAAAAATATGAGTAAAGAGAGAGTACAAATTATCAAAGCACTCGGAGCTGAATTGGTTCTTACTTCCCAAAGTGGAAGCCTTCAAGAAGCCATAGAAGAAGCCGAGAAAATTGCTCAAAGACCCAGGACGTTTCTGGCAAGGCAGTTCAGCAATATAAACAATATTAAGGCTCAAGAAAAAACCGGTGAAGAGATTCTAAGACAAATTGGCGTAGTGGATGCGGTTGTAGCTGGTATTGGCACTGGCGGGACACTGATGGGAATTTCAAACGTCCTTAAAAAAGCTAATCCAGAGCTGAGGAGAATTGCCGTTGAACCTGAAGAAGCTGCTGTTATGTTTGGCGGAAGTGACGTTAGAATCAGAGAACATAAAATACAAGGGATCGGTGATGGCTTCATTCCTAAATTGGTCGAAATGAGTAATATTGATGAGGTTGTTACAATCAGCAGTGAAGTGGCCATTGATATGGCACGGCGTCTTTCCAAAGAATACGGATTAATGGTTGGAATTAGCTCAGGCGCTAATATGTCTGTTGCCCTGGAAATAGCCAAAAGAAAAGATATGGATAAAGTTGTTACTGTCTTGCCGGACAGAGCCGAACGTTATCTCAGCATGGATTTGTTTTAATCAATACGCCAATGTCCTTTTAAACAAAGTCATCACCTATGGAGAAGATGCTTGCGTAACTGGAAATATACAGTTAGCGTGATAATGATAACCATAGTAATTATGGCTATTGGCGGCATATTATGGAACAGCGGCACAACTGAGCTTAAACCTGATAAAACCACAGAGCTTGCGCCTGATACTACGATAGAATCTGCACCTGATACGACGACAGAACCTGCACCTGATACGACGACAGAACCTGCACCTGATTCTGTAAACAGTGAACCGATTACCTGGCAGCGCGGAAACCAGGATGCCCCTATCACAATTGATGAATATCCGGACCTGGGGTGCCATATATGTATCGAAAAAGAAGTAATGGTGCTTCAGGCGTTAAATGCTTATCCGGGGAAAATAAGAGTAATACATCACCACTATGCTTTCTCAGCCTTTTATGAAAAACTCGCTGAAGCGCTTGAAGCGGCCGGCGAGCAGGGAAAATTCTGGGAATTTCACGACCGGCTTATTCAGAACGTCCCCAATGATATGCCCTCGCTTCTTGCTTTAGCTGAAGCCGTGGGCTTGGATATGGGACGTTTCAATGATGCATTGGACAGCGGAAAGTACACGGAAACTGTAAAAAAATCCAAAGAAGAGGCAATTGCCCGTGGTGTAAAGGAAGTTTCTATGTTCATTAACGGTAAGGAATATGATAAAAGCCCCGGTACCCTGGAAGACTTGTATAATGCCATCGATAATGAATTAGCGAAGCTTGATACCAATGATAAACAATAAGATTAGGCGATCCGCTGCAATTTTTCAGAGCAAATATCCCGCCATATTCTTCAGGTTGCTCATAGGCATTATATTCGTGTTTTCTGCTATTAACAAACTACCCATGCATTCTCAATTTGTTGCTATCGTCGAAAGCTACCATCTGCTACCGCATACGCTGGCAACAGCCTATGCATACGCATTACCGTGGGTCGAACTGCTTACAGGTTCGTTCCTTCTTCTAGGTATTCAGATAAGACCAAGCTCATTAATTTCTCTGCTCCTGGCTTTAAGCTTTTTGGCCGCAAACGTTAGCTCAGCCGTTTCGGGAGAATCATTCTGCGGCAGCTGTTTTGGTGAAGCTATAATTCTTCCTATCTCACTGGCCCTCGCGCTTGATACCGCTATTATTATTATCTCAGTGTATATATACATAGTGGGCAAACAGCCATACAGCTTTGACAGCTTGTTTGCACGCAGATGATTCCAATCTTTAAGCCGGCATCAAATAGCAAGATAAATCGTAAAAATGTAGATTTAACAGGACGGAATTACGTATGCAATTATGGTTCATGCCTAACTTATGCAAATAGCAATAAACGTTTCTGGATGGCAAGAGCCTGGCGGGCGACAAGATGCTCGACAATTACTAACGACAGATAATGCTATCAGAGAGGCCTCGATTGTCAGATGATGTCTTGTCTGCTACAAATTTTTATATCAACCGATATATTGCCCAAAATAGGACCACACACAATATCATCCTGGCACCGCTGGTAACCTAATCATCACTCTTTACTTACAGAATCTATTGAAAATAGTTGCCATCGTTTTCCATTACCAACCAGTATGCCCTTCCGATGGCCATTGTTGGTGGGTCATTTTCATCTCTGACATAGACCCAATCGTTAGGTCCGTTAATGTACGGACTTACCACCAAGACATAGCCGATTTCACCATTCGTAGCCTCATAAACCGTGCTCAGGGCAGAAGCTACATCAATATCCTCCAGTAAGAGTTGCGGTGTGCCTATTAAATGTACACCTCTGCCTAGTGGTATGAGAGATGGGGTCGCACCTGTATCCGGAGCGGCATGTGCCACCGTTTCTTCATTTGCATTTATATAGTAACCATACCCGCATTGTATTTCATCGTTAATGTTGGGTGATACCCAGTATTCCGCAGCGGAATCGTAGCCATATATTAATGAGACCTGGAGGCCATTAATCGCGATGAATTCACTCCAGGTATTCATGCAGTCACTAAGAATCACCGGAGTTGAAAAGGTATTCCAGCCTTTATTAAAGGGTATTTCAACACCGGCCAGCTCAAAGACAGCCGTGATGGTGTAGTCACCGTCCACGATGATGTAGGTATCGGCGGCCTCATCGTTACCAATCTTTCCAGGGGGGGCACCCGTCCAGTTGACGAATTCGTAGCACTCATCCGGCACAGCCAGAAGTTCGACTTGTGTTCCGCAAACGACGGAGAACGGGCTTTCCGTGGGCTCTGATATTGAGCCGCCAGCCCCAGCAATCGTTGTCAGATCACAGTATTCGACGCCCTCAGGCTCAAAGTTCGCCGTGATGGAGTATTCGCCGTACATGGTGATATCGGTCTCGGCGGCATATTGGTTACCGATATAATCAATATCACCCGTCCATCCGGTGAATTCGTACCCGACTTCAGGTATCGCCACTATGCGAACCACTTGACCACAGTCATAGGTATCCACGGGGTCACCTTCACCGGGGTTGGTTACCGAGCCACCGACCGTGCTGCTGATGTTGAGATTGAATTGCATCAGGTCAAAATTAGCCGTGATGATGTAGTTATCACTCAAGGTAATAAATGTCTCTTCTGATGTGGGGTCATTGATAGCATCGAGAGCTTCCTGAGTATCGCCTGTCCAGCCGGCAAACTCATAGCATTCATCCGGTACAGCCGTAATATCAACCACATTTCCGCACGCCGTAGAATACGGATTTTCTACAGGTTCTGTAACGGAGCCACCCTCCATGCTGACTGTAGTCAGTTCACATATAATAACTGTCGTAGTGACTTCCAGGTCCAGTTTGGTTACTGCGCCCTCTTCCCACGCGTATGTCTGTCCGGTGTCGTAGTCATTGATAATAAAAGTGAGGATAGTTCCATCTTCAATAGTGCTACCCTGAGCAATAAGCTTGGCTCCAACGTCACCAGGGTCTCCATATTTTCCCTCTTCAGTTGTATACAGTGGATTACCCGCGATGCCGGTTCTTACCCCCGTCCCTTTCACTTCCACTTTGGTACCTATCGGGGCCGAGCTGCCGTCTATCAGGATATCACCATAGAAGGCGTGAGGAATCTTAGGTGATTCGAAGGCAAAAGCCTCCCCCGCTGATAAACTGAGTAATAGACCGATAACAAATACCACAATAACTGCTCTGAGTGTTTTTTCTCTCATGAAGATAGCGCTTTTCTTCATAACTTCCACCATCCTCTCAGCGATGCTAATTTTCAGGCGAAGGTTCTCCTTACTGATTTGCTTTCATTACTAATGTAGCATTTTAATATAGTATAGGGAGCTATCAGAGCTTTACCTCAAGAGTGACTGTCAAATCATACCGATTGATCATGTATATAAAGCACAAGGTAATAATCATCAATCAAACTGACACAGCAAAATGTGCGCATGTGCACATTATAATAACGCTAATAATCATTTGTCAATACGTTATTAAAAAATATTCCCAGAGCTCATTCTCTCACTTACTTGTTTTGCTTACCCCCATATTTTTTCGCCCGGCGTCTCTCAATCAGGTCTTCAATCATGGTAATCAGGTCTTCATCTAGTTCTGCGGGGTACTTGCGGCGTGCATATTCCCGGAAATCAGGCCATTCCACCGGTTCCGCCTCGGCTACTCTGGGAAGGTGACCAACAATAGCCAAAATTTTCTCTACAGGTACACCGCTATATTCAGCCAATCTATGGCACGAGCGTGGATTTGGGATATCCGCACCAGTAAGCCACCTGCTTACCGTAGCCTGGCTGATACCAAGGTCTGCTGCCAGCTGGCTGGGCAAGCATTTTCGCCGCCGCATCACCTCCTTCAGAAAGGATATTAAAGGAGTATCTTTCGTTTTCATGCTTATGTTTTATCATCACAATGTTAAAAACTCATTAAAAAACGTAAGAATTTCCTCATTCAATGATAAATCTAAATTAAAAATAAATTAGCTACCATAATTCGCTATTTGTCAATAAATATATTTCCCCTATTGACATTTGCCGTCTGGCGAATTATCATGTATCATAGCATGTACGTGTAGGTACAGTCAATGCCCCTATAGGTAATTTTTAAAGAATATAAGGAGAGCCTGGAGAAACAATAAGGTAAATATCCTTCAACGATACCTGGTCAAGGAGGTTGGAAATGCCATCAGGTTGCATGAAAAAAGAACATAAAGAAAGAGCTAAGAGATATAAATATTGCTTTCTTTGTGGTCAGCAAATAGGAGAAGAGTCTAAACCATACTTAACTCATTGTCCGAAGTGTGGCAACCCTGCTCACATCGATTGGGCATATTGTGGATGGTGTGGGGGGAAAATACACGTTACGGGAGGATATTTACTAAGAAAAAAGATTGCTGGCGTAAAAGCGGTGAGAGATGCCGTTCTATCTAGAGAGCTTCATTAGTTAACCATTACCAAGCAAGCGTTTTTGGAAAAGCGCAGATGAATACTAAAAGGGTACCTAAGAAAATTAGCTCTGGAGCACTCACCGTTAAGTCTGTATCACCCGCTACGGGACCTGATGAAGTAAACCCGGATAGTTGGAAACTCGTAGGTTATTTTGGTCCATGTGCAATCTATGCCCTGGGCAATGCACGACGTCTCTTAGATACAGCGAAAGGTAATATCACTTTCCAGTTCAATATATCTGATTAATCTAAGAAGAAACACTAGTTTACCTGGAGATTTTTATAAAAATTTAACCCATCTTTATATTCGCTCATTGGCGAATTATTATTTAACCTAATGTGTCCGCATTAGAATATAATGAGTCCCTATAAGAAGGTCCCGTCAATAGGTGTGTAAATAGGTCAGGCAACGGCAAGCACCTCTTGCCGATTAGCCTCAACTCCTTCCAGATATTCCCAGACTTCGCTTGACGACACCTTGTGTGCTGTGGTTAGCTTTCCCATGGTGGTGAGTGCCCTCCTTCTGTTGTTTCTTCTCTAACAGAAAGGGTACTCGCCGCCGTTAACTATTTCCACACTTTTTGATTGTACCTCAAAATTTTATTTTTACTGACCAGATATACTTCGATATATTACCCATACGTACATTATTTGTACTTTTAAATCAATGATTTGTGATGCTTTATGAAAATTTTCTTAGAAAAGGACTTAGGGCATGTAATACCGACATGTCTGAGTTATAGCAAAAACAGGCTAAAAAGAGGTCATAATAGAAATTACAGAGCAGTCAGCTAACGAATCGCTGATGATACCTGACTTTGAGACATAATTTTCAAAGGATGGCTTTATGGTGGGAAACAACAGGGGAAAACATAACGACACAAGGTGAATCGCCTTCTGGCAGGCATATTCAGATGTATTATGATAATTGATACACGTTATACGGAAAACACCAAAATGCCGGGTGTTTGTACCAAAATACGTGCATATAAGATGATATCAGACCTATTTCTATGAAGAGAATATGATCGATTTGTATAGAAGTCTACTTTTTAAGTCCTCGTTTTTTACTCGTATACTTCTTTTCTCTACGCCGTTCAATCAAATCCTCAATCATAGTAATCATGTCTTCATCCAGCTCATTGGGGTACTTTACCCGGGCATATTCCCGAAATTCAGGCCAGTCTGCGGATTTGTTTTCAGCTACCTTCGATATATGCCCCACTATGAAAAGCACACTCTCTACAGGTACGCCGCTATACTCAGCAAGTTTGCAACATGAAGCTGTATTGGGGATATCATAACCAGATAGCCAGCGACTGACTGTAGCATGACTGATACCAATATCTGCTGCTAATTGGCTGGCCTTGCGTTTCCGACGCCTCATTACCTCATTTAGAAATGATACGAAAGACTTGTCACTTTTTCTCATTAATGCTATTTTAGCATAATATTATAAACTTGAAAAGATTTTATTAAGGTTTCCCCCTTGTACGATATTATAACTGGTATCTTTTTTAGGGGCAGGTCACTTACCACCCAGCATGTAGTAACATTCGCTTGGAATGTTCAACTGTCAACTACATGACCAAGCTGAAAGTAAGTTCGAAAGTTCTGCTTATTAAACCCTCAGCTCCGGCTAAGGGGATTCGAACTATGATTTTCGGTTAAATGCGTTTTAGCATAAGTACGGGATTAACAAAATGGCCAAAATGTTTAAATGAAAACGGGCATTAATTTAGATGCCGAAAGGTTTCGACTTTACAGCCTTTTTTATCTGCGCTGCGGTCTTTCCCAGGGAGGTTAGCTGGTCAAGCAACTGGACCAACAGGCCGGGGAGGTTGCAGGCCTCGGACGGGGAGTTCAACTCTCCCCCGTCTCCACCAACAAGTTCCCGCCCCGCCTCCGGGGCGGTTTCTTTTTGCCTGATGAGGCGAAACGGGGAGTAGTGCTCCAGAGCCTCGACGAGCTGGCTCATGGGGCATTTGATGTAGCGATCACTCTGGCCGGGGATTTTATCCCGCAACACCCGCATCGCTCTCACAGTTACCCACTTGTTGGGTTTCCCGGCGGAGCCGTATTTGACCCACATTTTATGATTATGGTCAACCCACTCTAACGGCCATCTGCCGTTCTCATCCTGCTTTCCCTGTATCAAGTCCAGTGTATTGGCCAGCCTGGGGTCACTGCCGTATCCCAGCGCAGTTAGAGCCTCCGCAATTTGAAGGATATCCGCCCCCCAAAAACTGGGGAATCTGAACTGCCACCACCTTCTGTCCGGCACACCTGATTTGTGGCCGGGAAAACCGGCCGTTGCGGGGTCGACGCTGAAGAAATATTTTATTCCGGCCTCGATAGCCCGCTTAATCAGGCCGGACCGGCGCTCAACGGGCAGGCGGGAAAAGGCCATCATTACCTTCACTCCTGCCCAGGCGCAGGGCAGATTCCCATTTATATGGCAGGCAAATTGGGGACCGGTAATATGGTGTATATAACGGAATGGGCCCGAACCGCCCTCGGTAGAGGTCAAACCATCGCGGTCTATTTTACGGGGCAAACCCTCGAAGGTTACTGTCCGGGCCATCCACTCGAAAGCGATGTCCAGCCGGTTGTCCTGGCAGCCTAAATCCAGCAGAGAGGTCAACATATTACCTTGCAGGCAATCAGCTGTACCCATAGGATTCCCATTACCCGAAAACTGGCCTCCCTTCGCCAGGGCGTGGTCCAGCAGGTAGGAGCAGGCAGTACCGATACGTTTATCCTCCTCGATAGACCCACCCAGTTCTGCCAGTGAGATAATAGACCACACCGTGCCCTGGCATTTAGGGGAATAGCCCGGGCCCGGTTTCACCCAGTAGCCTTCCGGGGCCATATTATCCAGTATTAGGGCAATCGGCCCCTCCCGGTGGGCTCTTCGCCTGGCAGCTTTTACTTCATTTTCATCAGCTTCAACTATGTCGCGCAAGGCCAGGTACCTTACCCCGGGGTCATCCGGCTCCAGCAGCCACTCGGTTGGATCTGCCTTTAGTGCCTTTTCCCAGTCCTGTCGTTTTTCCATCGTATCCTCTCCGTAACCAAGAAGCCACGACCGATTTACCAGTCAGGCGGGCCTACCTGTTTCTGTTTGTCATAAATGGGATTATATATTATCGTCCCGAAATTCTTCATGATTTCCCAGCGTTTTTCATTTCGCGGTTCATCAGGGATAGCCCGGATAATAGCGTCGTGACGCGCGATATAGCCATTCCGGAACTCGGGATGGGTGTGGATGAAGAGGTCGTTATTCCTGATAGCCCGGAGCACGCGCTCGCCGGTCTCTACCGGGTCCATCATTACAACCCTGAAGTCCCCGAGCGGGCGCCGGGGCTGACCGTCTTTCGGGGGTGGCGGCATTCTGGGCGGCCAGGTTTCTCCCTCGTTCCTGAGATGTTCGGGGCGGTTCACAAAAGAGGACAAGCCGAGGTTGCCCATCGTCGGCCCAGGATATAGCACGGAAACCCCTATGTTCCTGTCCTGAAGCTCCGTGGCCAGACATTCCATCATACCGGTTACAGCGAACTTGGTCGTGCAGTAGATTGTGAAGTTGCTTGAGCCCATGAGGCCGCACGTCGAGGATGTGGCGACGACGTGGCCACCCTCCCCATGTTTTAAGATGCGCGGCACAATCGTCATGATGCTGTTAATGCAACCACCAACGTTGACGCCCATGCTGTAGTCCCAGTCTTTGTAAGTCAATTTCTCCACCGGGCCGCCACCGGAGCCTACGCCGGCGTTACTGACCAGCACGTGTATCTTCCCGAATACTTTTTCCGCCTCATCAGCGGCTTTTACATAAGCCTCGCGGTCGGTAACGTTCAGTTTAATCGGGTGGGCAGGCAGCTTCTTCTCTTTAAAATAAGCCATCGCTTCATCCAGCGCATCCTGCCGCGAATCAACGATAACCACCTTCATACCGTATTTGACACACGCCTTGGCAATGCCCAGCCCGATACCACTGGCGCCGCCGGTAATAAAAGCTACTTTTCCTTTAATGTCTTTCATACTTTATCTCTCTTCTCTTTATATCTATTTTTTAACGCTAATGAGATATACCGCAAGAGCCGTCCTTACAGGCTACCGCCACCGGCATCCGGAGCGGTCTGGCATCTTTCTTGATGCCGGCTTTAGGAATCCACGGGTCTACAACGACCGACTGGAAATAGGAGAAATCGGTGGTAACCCACATCGGATTCATTTCCCCACCGACGACGATGAAGTTCACCATCTCCGGGCGCTTGAAACGGAAGTTTGTCTGGTTTACGAGCCACTCACTCAGCTTGAACGGGTCATCGTAACCTTCCCTTTTCAGGCTCTTTGCCACGAGGGGGTCGATAACGAAGGTAAACGAGCCGCCGAAGGGGCCGCCGATATTTTTCATAACTTCCAGCATCCGCTGGAGTGGGCCAGTATTGAAGCCGAGGACGCTCCAGCCCCGGAAAAGGCTCACCGTG
>JBGPRB010000012.1:0-27122 GCA_041489355.1 Dehalococcoidia bacterium | reverse complement strand
ACTTAACATAACTCTAAAAACAAATCCCAAAGCTGCCCACGCTCGATTCGTTTCCTGTTTATTTTTTAGGTGTGTGTCGTTGGTTAAACGAATGCTCCCGGCACTGCTGGATGAACGCTTCGAACCGAATCCCCTCGCCCGGGTCTTTAGTCCCCTCCACCACCACGTTCAGGACCGGCAGGCTATAGTCCTGGCGGAACTGGTGAAGGAGCAGGCTGACAATCGTCCCCGGCATGCAGCCGAAAGGTATGATGTTCACGATTCCGTCGAAGCCGTGCTCGGCGTACTCAACGACGCGTCCCATGCTCAGGATAGCCTCTCCCTCAACGGCTGGCGTCAGGTACTTGTGCCCCCGGTCGAGTATCGCCTGCGTCGGCAGCTCGCGTCTGAACAGCTCAATAGAGCTATCGAACTGCTTTCTCAAAGGCTCAGCGACGTTCTCCTGGACTATCTCGGTTAGCTTTTGCTTGGCCCAGTCGCGCCAGCCTCCCTCCAGGTGGAGACGGTTACGGCGTTTGCGCTGGTGGTCGATATAGTCCAGCCACTCCTCTAAAGGCGGCACGCCGCACTGTGCGCCGAGCGCTTCCAGCTTGCGGACGAGCAAATCGTTAGCGAACTGATTGCTGCGTACGAATATCTCTCCCACAATCCCGATACGCGGCTTGAGTATGCTCGTATCTGTTTTTATCGCTCCAAAGTCGTCCCTGACCTGGCGGGAAAACGCTTGCAGGGCGCTGCTATTCTGTCCCACATTCTTTATCAGCGAGTCCAGCCATTCCTTATAGACGGCGTCGGTCTCGCCCCTGTTTATCTCGTAGGGACGCTTCTCCAGCACCATTTTCTGCATGGAGTCGAGTATGGTGATAGCCCTCCAGGCATGGAGTCGGAAGCCCCGGCCCAGAGCCGCCATGTCTTTGTGATATCCTCCGGTCTGGTCGAAGACGAGGATGGGCACGTTTTGCAGGCCGAGCTCGTCGAGTATCAGGCGGTGGAGCCGGTTATACTGTCCGAAGCGACACGGCCCGCTGGCCGCGGGCATAAAGAAGGCGGCATGTTCGGCATCGAAGTCCGGCGCCAGCGTTTTCTTGACGATATCCCCGCTGGTGATGATGCTGGGATAACATTCCTTACCCGTGGTGTATTTCCGGCCTATTTCCAGGGTAAGCTCGTCCGACTCTGGCAGAGGTTCGGCGTCGATGCCGCAGTGTCTCATGGCGGCGGTCAGGACATAGCCGTGGTCAATCATATAGGGCACGTAGATGCGTCGACTGTTGGTATGGTTGGAGGATATGCTGATGAGCGGGATGTATTTGCTGGTGCCGCGGGTCTTGGCGTTGCGTATGGTATCGATAAAAGCCTCGCAGCGGGTGATGATGCCGGCGTCGGCGGAATGCTCGTCGATTTCTATAGTCAGGAAGGGCTTGCCCTCCGTTTCCTTGCTGAAGAATTTTGTTAAGTAGGAGTCGGGTCCGCAGGCGAAATTCGTCACATATAGCCCGAACAGGCGGGGGTTTCGGGCTATTATTCTGGCGGCGCAGAGTATTTTCTGTCCCGATTTCCAGTACATGTTGGGGTGGGCTTTACCGACTTCCCCGGCCAGCGACTGGAGCGGCAGGAAGTCCAGCGGGATTGCCAGGATGTTCATGTCCCTCAGTTTTTCCGGAATGTTCAGCGTCATGGCTTCGTCATAGGTGTTGTAGGCGCGGCCAATGATGATGATGGCTTTTTCATCGGGCTTGAGTTGCGAGAGGACCTCCTGTCCTCTTTTCTGCTGCCATTCGTTGAAAGCATCGAACGCCTCGAATCCAGCCTGTATAGCCTTGTCTATCATAGCGCTGGAGGTGATTCCGGTACTCATGGCGGTTCTTTTAAGTACCTTTTTCTGCCATGCCCGGCCGCGGTCGGGGTGGATGACTGGTTGCAGCACCTTCGCCTGTTTGCCTTTAGGTGTAATCAAAGCCTCTTTGATGCGTGTGGAACTGAGCAGGATATACGGTAAACTCTGCGTGAGCGGGCAGTTCCAGGATTTACTGAAGTCGTCGGAGAGCTTTTCCATGGTGCACTGCACGGGCAGAAAGATGAAGTCCGGCTCTTTTTCCAGCAGGTTGAGCACATGACCGTGGGCCAGCTTTATCGGCAGACAAGGCTCTTCGACGATATTCTCCACTCCCTGACGGATAATATGGCGGTTGGTGGGGTCGGAGAGCACCACCTGGAAGCCGAGTTCGGTGAAGAAAGCCTTCCATAGCGGGAAAAGCTCGTGGAAGAACAGGACTCTGGGGATTCCAATCGTCTTGCCATTGGGCTTGTCCGGTTTGTCTTTGGGATAGGTGTTAAGCAGGGCTTGAGCGCACTCTTCGAACAGGCGCGGTATTTTGGAGGACTGGCGCCTCTCTTTCTTCTCAGCACTGTCCCACTTGCCGCAGCGGGAGCCATAGAAGAGGGGTTTTTCACCCTCGAAGACGACCTTATGGATTTCGCACCTGTTGGAGCAGCTCTGGCATTCGAATGAGGAGAGTTCGTATTTACGGCTGGCCAGGTCGAAGCCCTGGAAATATGTCTTTCTGGCGCTCGCCTCCATCTCTTCTTTAGCCAGCATAGCTACGCCGATAGCCCCGAGGATATCGTGCTGGGGCGGTACCGTTATTTTCTTGCCTAGGACGCTCTCGAAGGCGGCCTTCACGGCGCGGTTGAAGGCGGTGCCGCCCTGGAACAGGATATGGTCGCCGATTTTGCGGTCTTCGACGACCTTGGTCAGGTAGTTTTTGACGACGGAGTAAGCCAGGCCGGCCACGAGGTCTTCTTTAGCGGCACCTCTCTGCTTGAAGTAGTTCTGCTGCGACTCCATAAACACGGTGCAACGCTCTCCCAGGTCCAGTGGCTGCTTTGAGGCCAGACCTAAATTACCGAATTCCTCCTTGATATTGATGCCCAGCTTCTCCGCCTGCTCTTCGAGGAAGGAGCCGGTGCCGGCGGCGCATACTTTATTCATGGCAAAGTCAATGATGGTGCCGTTTTGCAGGCTGATATACTTGGCGTCCTGCCCGCCGATTTCAAAGATAGTATCGACCTCCGGGCAGACGAAGGAAGCGGCCCTGGCATGGCTGGTAATTTCATTATGGATGACATCGGCGCCGAAAAACTCCCCGGTCATATATCTCCCGGAGCCGGTAGAACCGGTGCCCCTTATAATGACCTTATCACCCAGCTCCTGGCCAACCTCATAAAGGCCCTGTTTAACAGCTTCGATGGGCTGGCTGGCTGTCATCAGGTAGCGTCGTGACAGTACGTTGTTTTCCTTGTCTATCACTACGACATTGGTGCTGATAGAGCCTATGTCCACGCCGATATAAGCCTCAACAGGCTTTTGAAGGTCCAGTCCGGCAGGTTCGATATCTATAGGGTAGTCGTCACCTTGCAAAGGCGGCATGGTAACAAACTTATATTCCCTGCGGGCGATATAGTCGCGTAGGCGCTGGAGAGTGTCAGCGGGCAGTGTGCTTTCCTGGCTGATAAGGGCGGCCCCTACGGCGCCAAGGACAGCGAAATGCTCTGGAATGATTAAGTCGGCCTCGGCCAGCTCCAGGACTTCGAGCAAAGCGCGCCGGATGCCTTTATTGGCAGCCACGCCGCCCTGGAAAGCGACCGGTTTGCTAAGGTCGCGACCGCGGATGACCTGTCCTTTGAAATTGCGTATCATGGCGAAGCACAGGCCGGCGACGATATCATGTACCGGCGTGCCTACCTGCTGCAGGTGAATCATATCGCTCTTGGCGAAGACGCTGCAGCGGCCGGCCACACGCGGCGGGTGCTCCGACTTCAGGGCGACATCGCCGAAGTGCTCGATGGGGATACCCATGCGTGAGGCCTGCTGGTCAAGGAAGGAGCCGGTGCCGGCGGCGCAGACGCCATTGATAGCGAAATCGGATACTTTGGGAAGGGCTTCGGCGGACTCCTTCTTAAGGACGATGAGCTTGGAGTCTTCGCCGCCTATCTCCAGGATGGTCTGCACCTCAGGGTGGAAGCGGGCGGTCCCGGCTGCCTGCGCGGTAATTTCGTTAATAAAAGGTATGCCCAGCAGGGTAGCGACAAGTTGTCCACCCGTGCCGGTAATAGCGGCAGCTTTGAACTGTCCGGGCGGGTATTTGGCCAGTATGCTTTCCAGAATAGCGAAGACAGTCTCGACTGGCTGTCCTTTGGTGCTGACATATCTCGATTCGATGATATTATCGGCTTCGCCAAGTACCACGACCTTGGCGGTTACCGAGCCGATGTCAATGCCAAGCTTCATATGACAGATTTACCCCTAAAAAGTCTTAAACACTGGAGAAATTACACGCAACTGGTTATATTATAGCGTTGGCCAGGCGGTGTGTAAACTGGGGGATATTTACGCTCTATTTAAATGAAGTCAAATGGGATGTGCTAGCCTTACCCCCTGACCCCCTCTCCAAACTCAAGATTGCAGAAACCCATGGTTCATCTGTTTGGAGAGGGAGAAGACGATTGAGAGGGAGCTTCGCCCCCTCTCGATTCGCACTCCCGATATAAAGCGATATCGTAGAGTTATTTCGGCCGTAGGGGAGTAGCCTGCGGAGATAGGCGCGCTAGCAGGGTTATACACCGGGGCGTCTAAGAGGGGTGCAGACCCCTCTTTCCTCTAAATTCCCCCTCTCCAAACACCATACGAAAGGTCTTTTTAATGTTCCGTTTGGAGAGGGGGATAAAGGGGGTGAGGCCACAATAAATGTCGACGGAACAGGTGTTAAGTTCGATGAAAGGAGGCGAGGGGGAAGCCGAAATGCCCCTTATCAGCTTCCCCCACATTCGAGGGAGGAGGGAAAAAGTTAGTCTGGATTCAATCCTGCAAGCTTTATTGTAGAACCTCCCGCCCTTTGTGGAAATCGTCCCAAATACTTAAATTACGGCGGTTTTTAATAATTATAGAAATTCAGTATTAAATACCGGAACACACAGGTTGGTAGCTTAAATTAGTGGAGTGAGAAGTAAAGGTCCATGAGGATGCTGAGAGTCCTCATGGAGTTTACCAGGGGCGTCATTTCAGTCTTTGAAGCGGATACAGCGCCGAGGTGCTTTTCGAGATCGTCTGCTATCGTGGTTATCATCTTGCGGAGGTCCTCGGTGCCCTCTGTGCTTTTCAGGGTGCTCACCTGCCTGATGATTTCTGGTTTGGCTACCGTCTTAAGTTGCTGCATGGCCATAGATAAATTAAGGTCTTTTAAACCCTGCAATACGCCCCTGACCTTTTTCCCCTGCTCTTGCCTCTGGTGTTCCTGTTTCTCGCGCTCTTCCTGCTGCCGGGTAAATCTCCGGGAGAGGCGCATCAGTTCGTCAATGCCGCTTTCTTCTTCTGCCATGTCGTTTTATCCTTATAATGTGGCTGGCGAGCCAGGATTCGAACCTGGGCTAAAGGATCCAAAGTCCTCTGTGCTACCACTACACAACTCGCCAGTGTTACTCGTAAGATTATAGCATCTGGATATAGCTGCGGGCAATTATATCTGGAGCATGTTTACTGCCGCCTGGCTTTTAGACAGGGAATCAAACGACTGATTATTGCAACACACTATCCCTGGCGTGTGAAGGATTGATATGTGCCGGTAGCTTTAGCGGCTACTTTTTCTTCGACGTGGTTTTCTCTATCCCGTACATGGCTTCGATTTGAGCTTTCCACTTGCGGGCTCTATCTGCCATGAAACGCCTTGTCGGCTGCACTTCGGTGCTGATGAGCATTGAATTGATATTCATCCAGGGAACGAAAAGGCTCTCGGTGTATCCTCCCAGCATGTCCAGTTTATCATCCCAGTGCACCAGATTTATCAGTATGCCAAAGTCGTCGACACACTCGACCGTACCGATGTAGCAATATTCCGGTGCGGTATCCGGTAGTAGGTGCACCGCCACACAATAGCCTGGTTGTATCGCCTGCATTTTAGCCATGGTAACCCTCCCTATAGTCTGTACCGTAGTACCTAATTTAATAATTATTTAGCACTCTTGTCAATAGTTAAGCGGCAGCTTTTCTATCAGAGTACGATTCATTATATTTCCGTAATTATTCTTTATGAAATCTTAAGTATTAGTTTATCCGGTGTTTATCAATTTTACGTTGATATTTATACCCGGCTGTTAAGATTGATGAGGATAAGTGAGATTCAGGGAGGTGAAAAATGCAGAATTTTGTTCTCTCAGGAAAGGCTAAAACGGTTTTTCGTATTATCGAACTTAAGGCGAAGCGGGAAGAAATTGCTAAACGCAATAAGAAGGAGGGTTCTAAAAACAAGAAATAATATCTTTCCGATTAATCAAATTCTGATTTTCTAAGTTTGGATTTCAGGGCATTAATTTCCTGCATCTTGTCAAATTCTTCCTGACTCAGTGGTTCACAATATATCAAAACATTATTCAGTATCTTCATCTTAAAGAGTTCATGGCATTTCCAGCACCGGCGCGGACCTTCATAGCTGTTATTCACGAAAGAGAATTTACTCTCAGCCCCGCACTTAGGACAATTCATGCTAAACATGTAACTCAAATCCTTTCCTACCGTTACTGATTGTTGCCATACCATAGTGTTATTGAGCCTGATTATACCATTTCGGCCTGCCCATAGCAATTTACCGTGAGTATAGTGCTATTTTTATTTGGTTGATATTTCAATCATATCCTTTATGGAATTGGCATATCTCGTCAAATTTCACTTTTACCTATCTCTGCCCGGTTATATTTAACGGGTCATCAGTATTATCCAGGGTTAGGGAGAGATCCTGAAAGAGGGGGCGGAGCCCCCTCTTATTATCTTTCCCCCTCTCCAATTAGATAATCAACGTATATAATATTATCTAATTAATTGGAGAGGGGGTATGGGGGTGAGGTTAGAACAATAAGGGTTTAATCAACTTGAATATTCAGGCTGGTGCCGAAGGCCGGACTCGAACCGGCACGAGAGTTGCCCCTCAACAGTTTTTGAGACTGCCGCGTCTGCCATTCCGCCACTTCGGCTCAGGCTATCCTATTCTATGTGAAAAATGCCGATAGCGCAAGAGTTGTTCCCTATTTACATTCTATAGCTATTATTGCTAAAATGATTGCAAGGTGGTCGTAGTTTGCTTTTTACATAATTATCGTACGGCACTTAATAGTGGAGAGTTACCATGCCCGATAAATACAATCCGCAGGAAATAGAAAAGAAGTGGCAGCAGAAATGGGCTGACGATAAGCTTTACGAGGTCAGGGACGATGACCCGCGGCCCAAGTGGTATGCCCTGACCATGTTCCCGTATACCTCCGGCGACCTGCACATCGGCCACTGGTATGCCATGGCGCCATCCGATGTTCATGCCCGCTACAAGCGGATGCGGGGTTATAACGTGTTGCATCCGATGGGCTTCGATGCCTTCGGCCTGCCCGCCGAGAACGCCGCCATCCAGCGGGGCATTCACCCCTTCACCTGGACGATGCAGAACATCGAGAATATGCGGCGTCAGCTCAAGAGCATCGGCGCTATCTATGACTGGAGCCGGGAAGTGATTACCTGCCTGCCGGAGTATTACAAATGGACGCAGTGGTTCTTCCTCAAGCTGTACGAGCATGACCTGGCCTATCGTGGTATGGCACCGGTCAACTGGTGTCCCCAGTGTAAAGTAGTGCTGGCCAATGAACAGGTCGTTGACGGCAGGTGCTGGCGGTGCGAGGCCGAGGTTGTACGGCGCGATTTGGAGCAGTGGCTCTTCCGTATCACCAGATATGCCGATGAGCTCCTGGAGTTCGACAGCATCGACTGGCCGGAGCGTATCCGAATCATGCAGCGGAACTGGATAGGCAAGAGCCAGGGCACCGAAATTTCCTTCGGCCTGGACCATGCCGGCGTTAAAGAGAAGGAAATACGGGTATTCACCACCCGACCGGATACTGTCTTCGGCGTTACCTTCATGGTGCTGGCACCGGAACACCCGCTGGTGGAAAAGCTGACCTCGCCGGAGAGAAAAGCCGAGGTGGAAGCCTACACTGTAAAGTCGCGCTGTCAGAGCGAAATCGAGCGCCTGTCCACGGAAAAGGAAAAAGACGGCGTTTTCACCGGGGCTTATTGTATCAACCGTCTCAACGGTGCCAGGGTGCCCATCTGGATTGCCGACTATGTCCTGCTGAGCTATGGCACCGGTGCCGTTATGGCGGTGCCGGCCCATGATGAGCGCGATTTTGCCTTCGCCAGGAAGTACGACCTGCCGATACCTGTAGTAATCTCTCCGCCGGAATGGGATGGCAAGGAACTCGCGGCAGCCTATATCGAACCGGGCACCATGGTCAACTCGGGGCGGTTTAACGGTCTACCCAGCGAGAAGGGCATTGAAGAGGTATCTAAATTTCTGGAGGAAAAGGGGTGGGGCAAGCGCACGGTGAGCTACAAGCTACGTGACTGGCTCATATCGCGGCAGCGCTACTGGGGAGCGCCGATACCGATGATACACTGCAAGAAGTGTGGCGTTGTCCCGGTTCCGGAGAAAGACCTGCCCGTTTTGCTGCCGGAGGATGCCGAGTCCAAGCCTACCGGTGAGTCACCGCTGAAATACAATGAGAAATTCGTTAACACTACCTGCCCGAAGTGCTCGTCCCCGGCCAGGCGCGAGACGGATACCATCGATGGTTTTATGTGTTCGTGCTGGTACTTCCTGCGTTATTGCAGTCCCCATTACTCGAAAGCGGCTTTCGACCCGGCGAAGGTGAAACACTGGCTGCCGGTAGATATTTATACCGGCGGCGCCGAACATGCCGTAATGCACCTGCTCTATACCCGTTTCTTTATCAAGGCAATCAGGGACATGGGGCTGGTTGATTTCAGCGAGCCGTTTACGCGCCTTTTTAACCAGGGGATTATCATTTCCGGTCACCAGAAGATGAGCAAGTCCAAAGGCAATGTGGTCAACCCCGATGCTTACGCCGCCGAACTGGGGGTGGATACGGTGCGTGCCTACATGATGTTCATCGCTCCCTGGGACCAGGGCGGAGAGTGGGATGACAGCGGCATCAGCGGCATCAGTCGGTGGCTGAACCGTGTGTGGCACCTGGTTCTCGATGAATATAAACCCTCTGGTAGTCAAGGGGAGGAAGAGCTGGTGCGTATGACGCACCAGACGATTAAGAAAGTAACGGAAGACATTGATAAACTCCGCCTGAATACCATGGTGGCGGCGTTTATGGAATTTACCAACTTTTTAGCCAAGGTTAAAGAAGCTGGTAGCACATCAACATCGGCCTGGGACTCTTCGATAAAAACGCTGCTGTTGCTGCTGGCGCCGACAGCGCCGCACCTGGCCGAAGAGCTCTGGCAAAAAATCGGTCTTAAATACAGCATCCATAATCAAAGCTGGCCGGAATGGGATGAGGCGCTGGTAACGAGTGATGAGTTCACCCTGGTAGTGCAGGTGAACGGTAAAGTTCGCGATAGATTGACGGTGCCGGTCTCTGTTACGGAAGATGAGGCCAGGAAACTTGCCCTGGGACAGGAAAAGGTAAAGCCTTACGTTAAGGGTAGGGAAGTAATGAAAGTCATCTATGTCCCCGGGAAACTGATAAATTTTGTGGTGAGGTAGAGAGATGAAAATAGCATTTATCGGAGGCGGCAATATGGGGGAAGCTATTATCGGGGCTCTTCTGGAGAAGAAGTTGAGCGTACCGGCTGATATCTCTGTCAGCGATATCAGCGAACCCCGCCGCCAGTATCTGAAAAAGCAATACAGTGTGGCTGTAGCTTCGAAAAATAGGGAAGCCGTTAGCGGTAAGAATGTCGTTGTTCTGGCGGTCAAGCCTCAAAATCTTCCCGAGGTTCTGGCGGACCTGAAAGGCTGCTTAAAACCCGACCAGCTTGTCCTGTCGATAGTCGCCGGAGTAAAAATCAGCACCATAAGCCAGGGCCTGGGACACCGGAATGTCGTACGGTCTATGCCCAACACCCCGGCACAGATTGGACTGGGCATCAGCGGCTGGACGGCCACTAAAGAGGTTACTGAAAAGCAAAAAGAATGGGCGAGGGCTATCCTCGGCGCCATGGGTAAGGAAATTTACTTTGCTGAAGAGGAGTACCTCGATATGGTTACGGCGGTGAGCGGCAGCGGACCGGCCTATTTCTATTTATTTGCCGAGTCCCTGATTGATGCGGCGGTGAATTTGGGTCTCTCCAGGAATGAGGCTGAGGAGCTTGTCTCCCAGACGATGCTGGGCGCGGCTCACCTGATGCAGAAGTCCGGTAAACCGCCGGCCGAGCTGCGCCGGAACGTTACCTCGCGCGGCGGAACCACCGAGAGGGCCATCCAGGTCTTTGAGGAGAGCGGTTTCGCCAGAATCGTCAGCGAGGCGGTAAAGGCGGCGTGTCAACGGGCAAAAGAACTGGGTGAACCTCCGAAATCTTGACAGAATTTCGACGTTAAATTATAATTATAAGACTTGCTTAGAGCAGGCTGACTGTTAAGGAAGGCCGGGCTGAAAAAATTATGCAGCGGTAGCGGACCCGCGGGATTAAGCTCCCGTGGGTTTTTTGTTATTTATATATATCCACAATCTCGGAGGAGTTCAATGAAAAAGAAACTGATGCTGGGCTTTATTTTGTCTGTAATGCTATTATCGCTGCTGGGAACGACAGCCTGTAATTCGCTGGGAGGCAGCCAGGATACGGTCAATCAACAGCTGGTTACTGTGACGCGCGGCGATTTGACGATGAGTGTCTCTGGCAAGGGTAAGATAGAGACATCACGGGAGGCCAGGTTAACCTTCGGCAGTGCCGGTAAGGTTGAAAAAATGCTCGTCAAAGAGGGTGACAGGATCAAGACCGGTGACGTACTGGCTAAACTTGATACCAGCCCTCTGGAGCTGGCTTTGAATCAATCGCAAATGGCTGTAACGCAGGCGGAAGTAGCGCTGACACAGGCGCAGCTTGCCCAGCAAACAGCCGAATATAACCTCGAAAACACACGTAATTCGGAAGATACGTTAAAGCTGGCTCTGCTCAACGCACAGATAGCTCTGGATACGGCACGGAATAATCTGGCTGCCGGTATCACCGCTATCGATTTCAACACGATACTGGCGGAACTGAATAAGGCGAAAGCCTGGTATGACTATGTAAAGCGTATGCCGCAGGCAGGGATCGGGGATTCGTATAGCTGGTCGCTGGCGCTTGACCGCGCCCAGGAACGACTGGATACAGCGCAGGCAAATTATGATAATGCCCTGGCCGGATACGATTCCAGGCAGGTCAACCTCAAGAAAAAGCAGGTAGAGGCCGCCGAGATGTCGGTGGCTCTGGCACAGAAAAACATCGATGAGCTTGGTAAGAGTATCGCTCTTCAGGAGTTGCAGGTGGCCTCAACGGAGCAGGCGGCCAGGCAGGCCCAGCAGGCAGTGGACCTGGCGCGGGCGTCTCTGGCTGACTCGCGAAGGCAGCTCGGCGAAACCACTATTTATGCCCCGTTTGACGGCGTGGTGTCCATGGTTCTGGCCAAGGAGGGTGACATTATTCCATCGCCTTCTATGGCTCCCCAGACAATCATTAAAATGATTGAC
Source organism: Dehalococcoidia bacterium (assembly GCA_041489355.1). Taxonomy (GTDB): domain Bacteria; phylum Chloroflexota; class Dehalococcoidia; order Dehalococcoidales; family RBG-16-60-22; genus JBGPRB01. The sequence goes on along the minus strand of JBGPRB010000012.1, from coordinate 15,545 downwards.
CCGGATTCCCTGGAACTGGTGATAGAGGTGGATGAAATTGACATACCGCAGGTAAAGCTGGCTCAGGAAGTTACCGTTAACGTGGATGCGTTGCCTAAAGCCGTTTTTACGGGCCGGGTTACGGCGATATATCCGGTGCCCTCGGAGGTGGGGGGAGTCGTTCTTTACACGGTCAGGATAAACCTGGATGTTCAGGGGGAGTCCGAAATCAAGGTTGGCATGAGCGCTTCCGCCAATATTGTTGCGGAAAAACATGAAAATGTCCTGCTGGTTCCGAGTCGTGCAATCGGTAAGAATGAGCAGGGGCAAGCGATTGTCAAAGTTCAAGCCAACGAGCAGATTCAGGAGAGGGCAGTGGCCGTCGGCCTGGATGATGGGCTCAAGACGGAAATTATCAGCGGACTGAACGAGGGTGAAACAGTGGTGGTGGAAGTCCGGGTGAAGTCGACATCGGCGGTGAGCCTGTTCTAATTCAAGATAGGGGAAACGTGAGAAATGTCGAAAAATAGCATGATTGAACTCGAAAATATCACGAAAATTTATCGCATGGGCAACGTCGAAGTCCCTGCCCTCAGGGGCGTGACTCTCAGTATCGAACAGGGCGAAATGGTGGCCCTTATCGGCGCCTCCGGCTCAGGGAAATCGACTTTAATGAATATTATAGGCTTTCTCGATAAGCCAACCGGGGGGAAATATATCCTGGAAGGGGTGGATGTTAGCCAGCTCAATGATAACAAACTGGCTGAGATGAGAAACAGGAAGATAGGGTTTGTCTTTCAGACCTATAACCTTTTACCGCGGGCTGCTGCCGTCGCGAATGTTGAGCTGCCGCTTATCTATGGCGGGGGCAGTCAGAAACGCAAGCGGGCCGTGGAGGCGTTGGAACGTGTCGGCCTGAAGGCGCGGGCAACTCATAAGCCTTCCGAGCTTTCGGGCGGTGAGCAGCAGCGGGTGGCCATTGCCCGGGCGCTGGTAAATAACCCGTCGATTATCCTGGCTGATGAGCCTACCGGTAATCTGGACAGCAACGCTACCGCCGAAATAGTTTCCATCTTCTGCCGGCTCAACCGGGAAGGTATTACCATCGTGCTGGTAACGCATGAGATGGATGTGGCCAGGCAAGCCAGGCGTATCGTCAGGCTTTTTGACGGGAAGATTACCGAGGATAAAAAGGTTGAATCGGCAGCTCGTGATTAGTCGGCACAATCGAGGAGATGAATAGTGAAGTTTATTGCGTCCTTTATTATCGCCATAAGGTCGCTGGCGTCCAATAAGCTGCGCTCTTCTTTGACCATGCTTGGTGTTATCATCGGCGTGGGTTCCGTCATCACCCTGATGTCGGTGGGCAGGGGCGCGGAGAAATCGATAACATCCACTCTGGAAGGGATGGGCACCAATCTTATTTATATCACCTCGAAGACCCCTGGTGTGCAGGGAATGATGTCGATGGCGAACCCGGCCTACAGCTTTACCATGGATGATGCCAAAGAAATTGCAGAGCGCGTCCCTTCGGTCATCGCGGTGGCCCCGACCATCGAAAACTATGTCGAGGTGGCCACTGCCGTCGAGAGCACGCTGGGTATTGTCGAGGCGACCACCCCGGAATTCGAGCGTGCGCTGAACTATCCGATAGCCGAAGGGCAGTTTATTACCGAGAGGAATGTCGCCGCCAGGGATATGGTCGTGGTGCTCGGGGATAAGGTGGCCGGAGAGCTGTTTGGCGATAATAGCCCGGTAGGGCAGAAGGTCAAGGTAAACGGGCGCCAGTTCAACGTCATAGGCCTACTCGAAAAAAAGGGTGGGCAGATGATGGGCGTTAGCATGGATTCTGTAATAATCATGCCGATTACCTCCTATCAGACCAGGCTCTTCCCGGGACGGACCGTACGCGGCCAGGATGCTATTCAGCAGCTTGCCGTCCAGATAGAGAGCACCAGAGTAGCGGATATGGTTTCTGCGGATATCACCGAGCTGCTGAACAAGCGGCACCGCATTACCGAGGAGGGCAAAGAAGATTTCCTTATCATGACGCAGGAGCAGATGATGGGCATGATACAGCAGGTTACCGGGTTGCTTACCCTGCTGCTCGGAGCCATCGCCAGCATCTCGCTGCTGGTGGGCAGTATCGGTATTATGAACATTATGCTGGTCTCGGTAACCGAGCGTACCCGGGAGATAGGTATTCGCAAGGCAGTCGGTGCCAAAAGAAGGGATATCCTGCTTCAGTTCCTTCTCGAAGCGGCGATGCTGAGTTTATCCGGTGGTGCCGTGGGCATCATCGGAGGCTGGGGCGTATCATGGCTGATTTCCACTTTTTCAGCCGCTGCCGGCATTACCATACAGGCTGCGGTGTCATGGGATATCGTCATTCTGGCCATATCGGTCTCGGTATTCATCGGCCTCGTTTCCGGTATCTATCCGGCTATGAGGGCTGCCAGGTTGAATCCTATTGACGCCCTGCACTATGAGTAGTAGAATATTGAAAAACAGGGCAATTGGACTGAGATGAACTGGCTTGACATCGTTATATTGATAATCATAGCAATTTCTACATTTATCGGGCTGAAGATAGGTATTATTAAGGCGTTTTTTATCATCGCCGGCGGGATTATCGGTGTCTTTCTGGCGGGACGTTTCTCGGATTCTCTGGCCGAAAGGCTGGCTTTCATTTCCAACCCCGATATAGCCGGCATGGTTGGTTTTGCTGTCATTCTCATAGCGGTGATGATAATTGCCGTAATACTGGCGGTTGTGATTAAACGGGCTACTTCGGCGGTGCTGCTCGGCTGGGTGAACTACCTGGGTGGCGCTATCCTTGGTTTTATACTGGGCGCCATCTTCTGTGCCGCGCTGCTGACTATGTGGGTAAATTTTCAGGGTGGCAGCAGCGCTGTATCCGAATCCGTCCTGGCACGCTTCCTGCTGAATGGATTTCCGTTTGTACTGGCTTTATTGCCCGCAGAGTTCGACTCGGTCCGCTCTTTCTTCAAGTAATCGAGACAATGCGAACCGCGTTTATTCTTTCTTCCGTCGGCTACATGGAAAAAGTTACTCCAACCTCATCCACTTATAACTAATGAGGTTGGACGTATTATTTATGGGTCGTAGCGGCCAATAGCGCCTCCAATGATAGATGCTGGAATCTTCTAGTGTTTTTCCTGACCGAACGCTGCTCTATTTTTTCCGCGGATGGTCCGGGTCAGGTTTCGCGGCATCAACCGGGCAGATTTCCGCGCATTTGGATGAATCGAAATGTCCTACGCACTCGACACACTTATCGGGGTCGATGACATAGGTGGTTTCTCCCTCGCTGATGGCGTGTACTGGGCATTCTGGCTCACAGGCTCCACAACTGATGCACTCGTCCGTAATCTTATAAGCCATTCAATTTACCTCCTGAGTTTTTCCTTGAGAAATATCGAATACCAGGTTAATTTTATCGTATAGACTATACTTTGCTGACGCCCTTCTTTTTCAGAGCTTCAACAACATGCGGGGGAACAAGGCTGCTGATATTACCTCCAAGGCTGGCGACTTCTTTTATCAGGCTGGCACTGAGGAACTGGAATTCCTGGCTGGCCATAAAGCAGACAGTCTCCAGGCCGGAAGATAGCATCCTGTTCATCATTGCCATTTCAAATTCCCACTCGAAGTCAGATATCATTCTCAGTCCGCGTACCAGCACCTGGGCATTAATCTGCTTGGCGAAGTCTACGGTGATGTTGGTGTATGATTTCACCTCTACTTTAGGTAGATGGGCTACGGCGCGCTTGGCTAAATCTACCCGCTCCTCAATTGAGAAGGTCAAATGTTTTTCCGGTGTAGAAAAAATACCGATGACGGTTTTTTCAAAGAGTCTGGAAGCTCTGGTGGCGATATCGATATGCCCGTTGGTTATCGGGTCAAAGCTGCCGGGATAGAGAGCGATAGTCAATGTCTGGCCTCCTTATGATAAATTGAGATGCAGCTATCGCCATGGCGGTGCTCTTTAATGAGATTAATCGTGGCGTAGCTCTGATTAAGAGGTAAACGCGGGGAGTGAGTTACTACTACCGTTGTTTTTGTTCCAACCAGTCTGGAGGTTGCCAGTTGTGTGATGAAATCACCTATAGATGCATTTGAGTAGGGTGGGTCCATTAATATAATGTCGTACTCCTTTTCGAGAAAGGATAGCGCTTTAAAAACGTTGCAACAGTAAATGTGAGCCTGTGCCGATAGCTTTGTCTTTTCCAGGTTTTCCTTAATTATATCACAACACTTCGGTTCGATTTCAACAAAGTCTACCCAGCCGGCACCGCGACTCAGCGCCTCGATGCCCAGGGCGCCGCTGCCGGAAAACAAATCAAGCACCTGAGACCAGTCGCTGTCAATATTTTCCAGGATAGAAAAGATGGCGCCACGCACCAGGTCCGTTGCTGGACGGGTTTTAGTTCCTTTGGGGAACTTTAAATGGTGTCCTTTGGCCTTACCTGTAATAATTCGCATATCCGTCAGGATGCATCTTTTTATGAATGCCTGTGTTGAGCAATAAAATAACTAAATAATAGGATAACCAGATGATGTTGAATTTGTCAACTTATGAAGCTGTATGGCGATTGGGCTAAGTAGTTCTATGGTATATTAGACAGCAGCAACATGTCAGCACCAAAAAAGGGAGGCTGCGGGCGTGAAACGCCCGCAGCCTTTGTTACTACTCAGAGGATTTGTCCTCTTATGCCTTTATCATCCGGGCACTTTGTGCTCAGCACTTTTCCAGACTACCACTTTTTCCCGATAAATTATCGTCACAGGAAATTTTTACTGGAAATGACGCTGTTTTACCGGTTCCATCGAATACTCACTCTGGGGCCCGGCAGTCCGCCGGTGACTGAATAACGGACGGCGCAGGAATGAAGGCATATCCAGTTCCTCTTCAGTCTTCATGTTCTTGAGTATCTTGTTAATCTCATCTTCTTCGGCGTTTTTACCCATGCCCATCTTGGACTGGAATCCGGTGGCAATCAGGGTAATCCTTACCTCGTTTTCCATGGACGGGTCATTAGCCACACCGAAAATGATGTTGGCATCCGGGTCTACGGCCTGCTTGATGACCTCAGCGGCCTGGTTGACTTCGAACAGGGTGAGGCTGCTGCCGCCGACGACGTTGAAAAGCACGCCTTTGGAGCCTTCGATGGAAACCTCCAGAAGCGGACTGGCCAGCGCATCTTTGGCGGCATCGATAGCCCGATTCTGCCCGGTGCCTTTGCCGATGGACATCCAGGCCGGGCCGGCATCTTTCATAATTGACTTGACATCGGCGAAGTCCAGGTTAATCATACCGGGGGTGGTAATGACTTCGGCGATAGCCTGAACACCGTGCCTCAATACATCATCCGCCAGTTTGAAGGCGCTGTCCACACCGGTTTTATTATCGCAGAGAGTCAACAGGCGGTCATTGGGGATTATAATAAGCGTGTCAACCTTATCGATAAGGTTTTCAATACCCTCTTCCGCCGTTTGTATGCGGTGAGCACCCTCGAAGGCGAATGGTTTGGTGACCACGGCGATGGTCAGGGCGCCGCTGGTTTTGGAAATTTCCGCCACGATTGGAATTGCCCCGGTGCCGGTACCACCGCCCATGCCAGCGGTGAGGAATACCATGTCAGCCCCTAAAACGATTTCCCTGAGCTCGTCACGGTTTTCCTCGGCGGCTTTGGCGCCTATGATATGGTCGCCCCCGGCTCCCAGACCCCTGGTAAGCTTGGGCCCGAGCTGGACGCATATCGGCGCTTCACAGACAGCCAGGGCCTGAGCATCGGTGTTCATGGCGATGAACTCAACACCCTGAATATTCTCTCTGACCATGCGGGTAACGGCATTGCTGCCGCCACCACCTAGACCAACTACTTTAATCCTTGCTGGATTAGCAACGAAGCTTGTTCTTGCCATCTCCTCCTCCTTTTACTTATGCTTAAAATTAATTACTTCTTATTATTTTTTAAATCTTAGCCGAACAGCTTTTTAAGCTGAGAGGCTATCCGGAGCAGAGAAGTACCGAAACCACCTGTCTTCCAGTGCTTCTTACCTTCATATTTACTCCCCCAGAGCAAAAGGCCAACGCTGGTGGCATAAGCCGGGTCTTGAAGCACATCGGCGATACCGTACATATTACTGGGAATGCCTACTCTTACGGGTAGCTTGAGTACTTCACGCCCGAGTGAAGCTATGCCGGAAAGATTGGAAGTGCCGCCTGTGAGCACCAGTCCGGCTGGTACCAGCTCTTCATATTCCGAGCTCGGCATTTCCAGGACGATGAGCTTCAAAATCTCTTCGACCCTGGCCCTGACAATGTCGCACAAATCCTGGTAAGAGACGCCGTGTCCGTCCTTGGATATGGCCGGCGCAGTATCCCCTTTACCCTCATAAACGGGCATGACACTTCCGTACTTTTTCTTCATCTCTTCGGCGATTTCAAACGGCAGTCCCAGCCCGATGGCGATATCCCGTGTAAGCTGATAACCGGCTACCGGAAGGATAGAGGTATGCCAGATGCTGCCCTCTCTGAAGACGGCAACGTCTGTGGTGCCGCCGCCGATATCAGCCATGATGACACCAATTTGTCTCTCATCTTCAGTGAGAACTGCCTCGCTGCTGGCCAGGGGTTCTAGAACGAGATCCTCAATATCTATCCCGAGACTCCGGATGCATTTTACGAGATTCTGAATGGAGGTTACGGCAGCAGTAATGACATGCGTTTCAACGTCGAGACGGAATCCGTGCATGCCTATGGGGTTCTTAACCCCGGGCTGGCCATCGACAGCATAGTTGCGGGGGATGACATGAAGCAGTCTTCTGTCAGAGGCAGTTTTCACGCTCTGGGCAGAGGTAAGGACGCGTTTCAGGTCATCAGGGCGTACGACACGGTCGTTACGCGTAATAGCGACTACGCCGTGGTTGTTCATCGAGGTGACATGCCGGCCGGTAACACCGACATAGGCTGATTCTAACTTGTAGTTGCTGGTCTGTTCCGCCTTTCTCACTGAGTCGCGAATCGACTCTCTGGCTTCATTGATGTTGACCACCAGGCCTTTATGCAGTCCTTTGGAAGGGGAAATGCCGACACCCACGACTCGTGGGATGCCGCCATCAGTAATATCCGCCAGAATTGTGCATATCTTGGTGGTGCCAACATCGAGAGAAGCTATAACATTCCGTTTTTTCATCTGTCCTCCTTAGTAACTGGATTAAATTTGGCTCTATTGTTACCCAGTTATCACATATTATTTAAGGACCTCCTTTTTCAGAATCTCTCCGAAGTCTATGCGGCTAAAAAGGCCATCCTGATTTTCTGCAACAGGGCTGGTCTTCGCCAACCTCTGGATTTGGCTATGGTCATAAAGGTGTGTTCATCGGTGGTTGCATAGCAATCACCCTGGGTAGTAATACGTTCGGCCGCTCTTAACTTGGCGCTGCGGCTGCGCGGATTAAGGTCAATCTCCGTTTCTGGAGCGGTAATTACTTTCCTATTTATTAATCTCAAGCTGGGTGTATGACCGCATATGCAGGTGGGAGTTCCTGGAGGGCAGATACAAGCCCTGGCTTCTTTTTGCATAAACTGCTTGACGATTCGGTCTTCCAGTGAATGATAGCTTATCACTACCAGCCTGCCCTCGTAGCCGAGCAGGTCAACCGCCTGTTTCAGGGCTGTTTCCAGGTGCTCCAGTTCATGGTTGACAGCGATACGCAGCGCCTGGAATGTCCGGGTGGCCGGGTGAATCTTACCCCTCCGGCCGATTGTCTTCTCTATCAGCTGGGCAAGCTGGCGGGTGGTTTCTATCGGGCGTTCCTTAACGATTTCCCGGGCAATTCTATGACTGTGAATTTCCTCGCCGTAGGTCTTGATAATATTGGTAAGTCTCGCCTCCGGGGTCGTATTGACAATATCGGCGGCGGTAATTTTCTGGCTGGGGTTGAACCGCATATCCAGTGGGGCGTCATGCTGAAAGCTGAAGCCGCGGCCGCTGCCATTAAGCTGAATGGAGGAGAGTCCGAGGTCAAAAAGGATGCCGTGTACCGGGAAGAAGTCATATTTAATGCAGATAGACTGCAGGTTGGCGAAATTATCATTGACCAGCAGGATGGAATCTTTGTAATGCTCGAGCCGCTCTCTGGCAATTTCTATGGCATGTGGGTCGGCATCAATGCCCAGCAGCTGCCCGCCGGGTGAACTGTGGTCCAGGATGGCGGCAGCGTGTCCGCCGCTGCCGAGTGTGCAGTCGACGTAGCGACCGCCTGGCTGGACGGCCAGCGCCTTGAGCGTTTCTGAGAGCAGAACCGGAGTATGACTGGAGGCTGACCTGTTTTTTATCATCAGCTGTTCTCCAGGCTTTCTATTATCTGCCAGGCCTGTTGCTGGCTTGTTTCCTTTTCTTCCTCCCAGAGTGCTTTATTCCAGATTTCGAGGTAGATATTAGCGCCGGCGATAACCACTTCGTCGATAATTCCGGCATGCTCACGGAGCGGCGCCGGGATGGCGATACGGCCTTGGCCATCTATTCTGGTGCTGAAAGCGGTGGCGAAGAAGACACGGCCAAGTTTTCTCATCTTGCTGCGTGATAACGGGCTGGTGGTGAGTGTGGTAGACAGTTTCTTCCATTCTATTATTGTATAGGCGGTGATACATTTTTCGGCTCCGGGTGTCAGTACCACGCCATCCTTCAGGGCATTCCTGAATCGCGGCGGGATGGGCACCCTGCCCTTATCATCGATTTTATATTCGAATTCGCCGTAAAACATTGTCGCTACTTTTTACCCTTTTTTACCAAAATTTACCACATTTCCCCAATTTATAACACACTCACCCATTTTTGTCAAGTCCTTTACTATAATTATTTAGAAATTGTGATAAATTCGTGACATGCTGGAGTATTATAGAAGTGAACGTGATAAAAACTGCCGTCTTCTCTGGTGGGGAAAAGGGGGGATATGATTTTTATACGGGCACTTTCGCCGTAAGCCCCATCTGTGGTAAAATATATTTTGTTTTGCGTGAAAGACTATGATTAACATCGGGATACTTACCATCAGCGATAAGGGGTCGAAAGGGCAGCGCCAGGACAAGAGCGGCGAAGCCATCCGGGAGGGTGTATCCGGGATAGAAAGCGCTGTTGTCAAATATGAGATTGTGCCCGACGAGAAAGATATTATTGCCGCTAAGCTGGCCGATTGGGCGGATAGCGGCGCGGTGGATGTTATTCTGACCACGGGCGGTACCGGCTTGAGCCGGCGTGATGTCACTCCGGAAGCAACGTTATCGGTGATAGACAGGAGCGTACCCGGTTTTGCCGAAGCAATGAGGATGAAGTCCCTGGAGAAAACACCGATGGCGGTGTTGAGCCGGGCGGTATCTGGACTTCGGGGACAGTGTCTCATCATCAATATGCCGGGAAGTCCCAGGGCGGTCCGCGAATGCCTTGAGGTGGTACTGCCGGCCGTCCCGCACGCTGTGGAAATTATCAAGGGAGTGGTCACGGAGCATACTGTAAGTATGCCGGGATAAGTCAGGAAAATGAGAATCGATATTTTAACGCTGTTTCCGCAGATGTTCGAAGTGCCGTTCAGCTTCGGCATTTTCAAGCGGGCTATTGATAACGGGCTGGTCAGTCTCAACCTGTATAATATTCGGGACTATACCCATGATAAACACCATACCGCTGATGACTATCCCTATGGCGGCGGCGCTGGCATGGTGCTCAAGCCGGAGCCCATCTTCGAAGCGGTAGAGGCAATAAAAACCGATGTCAATAACGAAGAAGGTGAAATGCCGATAATTTTGCTTACTCCTCAGGGTAGGCTCTTTTCCCAGCGGATTGCCCTTGAGCTATCGCAGTACCGGCACCTCGTTTTGATTTGCGGTCATTACGAGGGAGTTGACGAGCGGGTGCGGGAGCACCTGGCCACCGATGAAATCAGTATCGGCGATTATGTCCTGACCGGGGGTGAGGTTCCCGCCATGGTGGTTCTGGACGCCGTGCTCCGGCTGGTGCCGGGGGTGCTCGGCTCGGAGGAATCGCCGCTGGAAGATTCTCATGCCAGCGGGCTGCTGGAATATCCCCAGTATACCCGACCGGCTGATTATCGGGGATGGTCGGTGCCGGAGGTCTTACTTTCCGGCAATCATGCCCGGATTGCCAGGTGGCGCCGGGAACAGGTAATACGGCGGACTCTGGAACGCCGACCGGAATTGTTAAATAAGGCCAACCTCGGCGTTGAAGATAAAAATCTGGTAGAGCGCCTGACGGACAACGGGTCTCAGGTTAATAAAGATAGGGAGTCTTAACATGGATGTTTCATCACTGGTTGACGTAAAAAAGAATCTGAAAATTCCTGATATTGCCCCCGGCGATACCGTCAGGGTCAGTATCAAGATAGTGGAAGGCGATAAGGAACGCATCCAGGCTTTTCAGGGCGTGGTCCTCAAGATAAAGCGTGGCGGTAACGGCGCCAGCTTTACGGTAAGGCATGTTGCCTTCGGTATCGGTGTGGAGCGCACCTTCCCGCTGAATTCCCCACTCGTGGATAAGGTGGAAATAATACGGCAGGGAAAAGTACGCCGGTCCCGTCTTTACTATCTGCGAGGGCTCAGCGGTAAGGAAGCCCGACGCAAGATAAAGCGTGTGGAGAGGAAGGTAAGGCAGGTAGGTGAGGAACTGCTCCAGCCGGTGCCGGAAGAGGTAATAGAGCCGGTCCCGGAAGAGGGAGCGGTAGCGGCCGCCGAAGTTAAAACCGAAACAGTAGCGGCGGAGCCAACAGCAGCCAGGGCTCCCGAGGCAGCTAAGAAAGAAAAGACTGAACCTGCCGCCGCCAAGCCGCCGGAACCAGCACCGGTCATGGAGAAGAAAGAGGTGGCGGAAAAACCTGCCGAACCGGCGGGAGACCAGAAGAAAGAATCCTGAAGTTAGCCGATAACTCCTCTCTTAAATGCTGGGCATTATCACAACCGCCTTCTGGAGTCCGGGATGAAATACGCCGAAGTAAGTGTCAATTCGCCGGTAGCCCAGCGCCGGACTTTCAGCTACGCTATCCCCTCCGGACTGGATGTCCGCGCCGGACAGGCAGTGCTGGTTCCCTTCGGTGAGAAGGTGCTCCAGGGTATCGTTCTGGAACTCAGTCCCTACCCGGCGGTGGAGGACACCAGGGAAATTCTCGACGTCATTGAGTCGGAACCGATACTATCGCAACATCACATTTCGCTGGCCCGCTGGATAAGCGAGTATTACCTGTCGCCGCTCTTTGACGCTGTTGCCCTGATGCTGCCCCCGGGCTTCGAGCGGAAAGCGATTACTTTTGTCAGCGTGGCGCGGCCGGACATTGATATTTCATCCCTTGACGATGACCAGAAGCGGGTTATCGACCTGGCTTTAGAGCAGGGTAGGGTTGATTTAAGGAAGCTCGAGAAGGCGCTCGGCAAGAAAAAGGCTGCGGCAATCGTCTCGCCGATGGTCAGGCAGGGACTTTTAAATAGGACTTATGAGCTGGCGCCGGTCAGGGTTAAGCCGAAAAGTGAACTTTACATAAGTCTGATAGGTGGTGGTGAAGCTTTAAAACTGTCGCCGAAACAGACGGCACTCATTAATTTTTTTAAGGAACAGACCCGGCCGGTATCATGGGCGGAAGCCAGGCAGAAGACCGGCTGCACTAAAGCCGTAGCCGATTCCCTGGTACGACGCGGGCTGGCTGCCTTCGAGACGGTCGAAGTCAGGCGCGAACCGGTTTCCTATGAAAATATTGTTCCTTCCTTTCCGTTGAATCTTACCCCCGACCAGCAATCCGCTTTTAATGCTATCAAGTCTGAATTAAGTCAGCCAGGCCAGGACATCGCTTCGCCTGAAGTATTTTTACTCCACGGAGTTACCGGCAGCGGCAAGACCGAGATATATTTGCGTTCGCTTGCCGAGGCGGTAAAGCTGGGCAAAAAAGGAATCGTGCTGGTGCCGGAGATTGCGCTGACCCCGCAGACTATCGAGCGTTTTGCCGCCCGTTTTCCCCGGCGTGTCGGGGTACTTCACAGCAAGCTGTCACTGGGTGAGCAGTTCGATGAGTGGCGCCGCATCAGGAACGGTGAGTTCGATGTCGTTATCGGGTCGCGCAGCGCTATTTTCGCCCCGCAGCCGGACCTGGGCCTGATAATTATCGATGAAGAGCACGAGTGGACCTATAAGCAGGACAGCTCGCCTCACTACCATGCCCGCGATGCGGCTATAAAGCTGGCCGGGTTGACCGGGGCGGTGGTGGTCCTGGGCAGCGCTACCCCCGATGTGGAGACATATTATAAAGCGCAAAACAGAAAATATCGACTTCTGGAGTTGCCGCAGCGTGTCGTCCCCAGCGTGGGATCGGCTATGCCGCCGGTGGAAGTGGTGGATATGAGAGAGGAACTCAAAGCGGGGAACCGCAGCATTTTCAGTCGGTCTCTATTACAGTCCATCAATCAGGCCATTGCCGCCCGGGAGCAGGTGATATTGTTCCTCAATCGCCGGGGCGGCGCTACCTATATTCAGTGTCGGCGGTGCGGTTTCGTGCTGCGCTGCCGCCGCTGCGAGGTGCCCCTGGCGCACCACATTACCGAGGATGTCCTTATCTGCCACCAGTGTAACTATAAAATGCCGGTGCCCGATGTGTGTCCCAACTGCTCCAACCGCCAGTTGAAGTTTCTGGGCGCCGGCACTCAGAAACTGGAGCAGGAGGTGAAATATACCTTTCCCCGCGCCCGGCAGTTACGATGGGACAGCGATGCTACTACCGGCAGGTCATCTAACGAAGATATTTTAAGAAAATTCCGTGGTCGTCAGGCGGAAATACTTATCGGCACCCAGATGGTGGCTAAGGGACTGGATATACCATCGGTGACGCTGGTGGGTGTGGTCAGCGCCGATACCAGCCTTAACTTGCCTGATTTTCGCTCCGGCGAGAGAACGTTTCAGTTGCTGAGCCAGGTTGCCGGCAGGGCAGGGCGCGGACCGTCCGGGGGCAGGGTTATCATTCAGACTTTCTCTCCGGAGAACTATGCCATACGGGCAGCCGCCAGACATGACTACGCCTCTTTTTACGAGCAGGAGATTGCCTACCGCCGGCAGCTTCATAATCCTCCCTTCAAACAGTTAGCACGCCTTTTCTTTGTGCATACCAATGACGCTATCTGCCAGCGCGAGGCGGAAAAGATGGAAAAAATGCTCATTGAGGAAAGCGACGCCAGGGGAATCGGGGACATCGACATTATCGGGCCCGCTCCGGCCTTTATCCACCGCCTGCGGGGCAGGTTCCGCTGGCAGCTTATACTCCGTGGTGCCGAGCTATCCGCTTTTCTATCGCCGCTCTCTTTCCCTCATGGCTGGACGATAGATATTGACCCGATGGGTCTCATTCAGTAAACTTAAATTAGGATATACCTATTATTATGTCGAAGGAGACTGCATGGCGGTTTTACATATCAGGACCTTACCCGACCCCATACTGAGGAAGAAGACCAGACGGGTCAGCGCAATCGACAGGTCCATTAAAAAGCTGGTAGCCGATATGCGTGAGACCCTGCATATCGACGCCGGGCGGGTAGGACTGGCGGCGCCGCAGGTAGGCGTTTCCCTTCGTATCACCGTTATCGGCATCCCTGACGAAGAAGACATCATTCTGATAAATGCGGAAATCGTGCGTAGAAAGGGCCAGCGTCTGGTAAGCGAAGGCTGCCTCAGTATCCCGGGCTACGTGGGACAGCTATATCGGGCGGAATCTGTTACCGCCAGGGGCCTTGACCTCGACGGGAAGGAAATCAGGATAAAAGCGGACGGGCTGCTGGCTCAGGCGCTGGAGCATGAGATTGACCATCTGAACGGAGTACTTTATATCGACCGCCTGGAAAGTATGGATACGCTGCGTAAAATTGAACCGGAAGATGTTGAAATTTAGCGTCTCGTCAGCTGTTATTCTAAAAAACTGAAGTATAGTATCGCTGGACGATATGGTCATAACGGCCGGTGACAGTTGTCTCCGCCATATTTCCTGAGGATTGGCCGATATTGAAATAGAAAAGCTCGTCGAGCCTGCAATCCGGGAAAGCCTTTTTAGCGCCAACGATAAATTTCTCATTTATGCCGCGTTTGCCTTCACGGACGCGGTAGACCTGGCTTACTGATATCCCCATTGCCATGGCTAAATCTGACAGGTTATGGTATTTGCCGCTGGACATTTCGAAGACTCTTGTTTTGATTATCATGATACCAAAATCCCTGTTACTATTGTGCCAATTGGCACTATTATAGTAAATAATTGTCCACTTGTCAAGTATTTTAAGATAGAAAATTTATTTGGCAACAAGCTGAATACCTGGAATAGTCGAATTGTATATTGTAGAAATAATTTGTGATACAATATATAGTCTCTCTATTGGAAAAATTATGTCTGAGAGTTGGCAACCTAAACTTGGTGATAAGGTCTTCCGCCCCAGGAGAATTACACGTTTCCATTTGAGACGAGTGCTAGGCGTACCTGGCCTTTTTAGCGCTGCATATGGTAATGTGGGCTCTTCCATTTATTATGGTCTGGGGGTAGTGGCCATGTCTGCACTTGGGCTGACTCCTCTAGTACTGATGTTCTCCGGTGTTCTTTTCCTGTTCACGGCCATGACTTACGCTGAAGGTGCTACGGCGCTGCCTGAGGCCGGTGGTTCGGGGGCTTTCGCCCACCGCGCTTTTAACCATTGGGTGAGTTTCATTGCCAGCTGGGTACTTATGCTGGACTACATCGTTACCATGTCAATCTCCGCATTTACGGCGGCTAACTATCTTGGGTATTTCTTTCCGGCCATCAAACAATGGCCGACTAATAGCATAGGCGGTGTTGTTATTATAGCCATACTTGCGTTTGTCAATATTCGGGGGGTGCAATCCTCTTCGCGTCTTAACATAGCTCTTGTCCTTGTGGACATATTTACCCAGGTCGCCATCGTGGTGCTTGGTGTGCTCATGATTATCAATATCCCGCAGCTACTCCGAAATATCCATTGGGGTATAGCCCCAACGATGAAGCAGTTACTATTCGGTATCTCGATATCAATGATAGCGTACACCGGTATCGAAACCGTAGCTAATCTTGGCAGCGAAGCACGAGAGCCTGAAAAAAGCATACCCAGAGCCGTACTATTTGTATTTGTTACCGTGATTGTCCTTTATACTTTTCTATCGATGACCGCTTTGAGTGCTTACCCGGTATACCAGGATGTAAACGGTCAGTGGGCGACCGACCTGACCCGGAAGTTTTTGGAAGACCCCATAATGGGTATCGCTAATGTTATGCCCGCCATCATCCGACCCGTAATAAATTTCTGGGTGGCTATTCTGGCGGTGACCATTCTGGTAATTGCCACGAACGCCGGAATGCTGGGTGCATCACGGCTGGCCTATTTCATGGGGCAGCGCCAGCAGCTCCCCGGTGCTATCAGTAAAGTCAGTGCCAGGGCGAGGGTGCCGGCTAACGCCATTATCATTTTCTCTATCATTGCCAGTGTATTGATT
>JBGPRB010000011.1:0-27374 GCA_041489355.1 Dehalococcoidia bacterium | reverse complement strand
GTTAATGATAGTTTTGTCAAAACCACGGGCTATTCACGTGAGGAGCTAATCGGCCATAGTGTCGATGAGTTTAATTTATGGGTAAAGCCGGAAGAACTGGACAAGATGAATCGGATACTGGGAGAGAAGGGCAAAATTAGAAACGAAGAGTATGACTTCCGTACAAAATCCGGCGAGATACGCACCTGGCTGTGCTCGGCGGATATCATCAGCATCGGCGGTAAGGAATGCATGCTCGCCGTAGCTGTTGACATTACCGAGCGTAAGAATGTGCGGGAAGCTCTACGGGAATCAGAGGAGAAGTTCTCTAAAGCTTTTCACGCCAGCCCCATTTCGGTTTCCATCAGCCGGCTTAAGGACGGCAAATTCATTGAAGTTAACGAAAGCTTCCTCCGGGATAAGGGCTATACACGCAAAGACATAATCGGCCGCAGTTCAAAGGAGTTTGAAATCTGGGCGAACCAGGGAGAAAGCCATAGAATAATGCAGATGCTCAAAGAGCGGGGGCGAATTTACAATGAACAGGTCCAATTCCGCACGAAATCGGGCCATATTCGCACCGGATTAATTTCCGCAGAGGTAATCAGCATCGGTAATGAACCATGTATGATGGTCCTGAACACCGACATAACCCAGCAAAAGCTGTCTGAGGAACGATTGAGACTACTCAGTTCCGTCACGCAGCAGGTATCTGATTCTACAATCGTTACCGACCCTCAGTTCAAAATTACTTATATGAACCAGGCTGCACAAGATTTACTTGGTTATTCCGCTGAAGAGGCGCTGGGTAAAGGCCTGGATATATTTAACGCCGAACCTGTACCCAAGGAAGTTATCCAGAACATTTTCCAGACGGTCGCCTCCGGTAAAGTCTGGAGCGCAACAGTACCCAAAAGACGGAAAGACGGCAATATTATCGCTTGCGAATCCAGAGTGTCTCCTCTCTACGACGAGAAAGGTCAGGTTTCTTCATTCATAGACGTCCAGCGCGATGTCACCGAACAGAAAGAGGTGGAGGCTAAATTACAGGAACAAAATAAATTAATTGAGAGTATTCTGGCCACCATGCCGGAGGGGGTACTCGTTATTGATGGGAATGACCGCATAATACTGGCCAATGAAGCTTTCTATAAGATTTTCCACCGCAGTAAAAAAACGACCATAAACAAATTGCTCAGTGACACAATACACTTGGACCAATTGGTCAACCTGTACAAGACAGTCAAACGTGGAAAATATGAGAATAATACGCTGGAATTCAGATACCGGGTTCAGGCCCTCGATAAGATAATTTTCTGTGTTGCTGTGAAAATGGATAGAGAGCGCACCCTGCTCACTTTTACCGATATCTCCAAGGAAAAGGATGAGGAGGAAAAACTATATCTCACGGACCGCCTGGCGTCAATAGGAGAAATGGCCGCTGGTCTGGCACACGAACTCAATAATCCTTTAACCGGAATCATGGCTCTATCCCAGTTACTCGTAAATAGCGACATACCGGAAGAACCTAAAGAGGACCTGCAGAGCATTCACAGTGAAGCTAAACGTGCTGCCAGTATCGTAAAAAATGTTCTACTGTTTGCCCGCAACAATACTTATGAAAACGGACAGGCATCCGTAAACGAGGTCGTTAAAGACGTACTGAGGTTACGCGAATACGAGGAAAAGGTCAGCAATATCAAGGTGGTTACTAATCTTGAAGGTAACCTGCCCGCTATAAATATCGATAAATATCAACTTCAGCAGGTCTTCCTGAATATCATCTTAAACGCTGAAGCAGCCATCAAGGAAACCAACCGGCCCGGTATCTTAACGGTCACGACGGAGAGGGCCAACAACCATGTCAACATTATGTTCAACGATAACGGCTGCGGTATCAAGAAGAATATTATGCCCAGGATATTCGACCCATTCTTTACCACCAAAGATATTGGCAAAGGTACCGGTCTTGGTCTGAGTATCTGCTATAGCATAGTTGTGAAACACGGCGGCAAAATAAGCGTCAAGAGCCAGGTAAATGAAGGCTCCACCTTCGCTATCAGAATGCCGTTTTTAACGTAAAAAGGGAATGGCAGGAGGAGAAGATATGGTTATGGCACCCCCCAGGGAGAAAATTCTTATCGTAGACGATGAAAAAACGGTAAGGAGAAGCCTTAATAAATGTCTATCGATGAATGGTTTCTCCTGCGAAGAAGCCAGCAACGCCGATGAAGCGTTGGCTAACCTGCGTAACAACCCGGCAGACCTGGTTATCCTGGACATTATGATGCCGGGTAAGTCAGGAATCGAATTACTGCCTCAGCTTAAAGAATCATTCCCTGATACGGCAGTTATTATGGCAACCGCCGTCGTTGAGCCCGACACCATTGTAAATTGCATGAAAAATGGAGCCTACGACTATATTACCAAGCCGTTTGATGTCAACCAGCTCGTTAGCAATATCCAGATGGTACTGGAAAAGAGAAAGCTGGAGTTAAACCTTAAAGTAAGGAGACAGGCCCTCGAAGGCAAGGTAGAAGAACAGGCGAAAGAGCTCCAGAAGCTCTTCATTGACGCCGTGGAATCATTGGTGGGTGCTCTGGAAGCCAAGGATAAATACACAGCAGGTCATTCACGGAGGGTGACCAAAATATCCTTGGATATAGGAAAGGCATTGGACCTTACGGGCGGGGAAATGAAAAACTTACGCTGGGCTGCCCTTCTGCATGACATCGGAAAGATCGGGATTGACCCGAGTATCCAGAACAAGCCGGGTATACTTACGCCAACAGAATACAATTATATCCTGACACATTGCAGTATAGGGCCTGGCATCGTACAACCACTGGTGAATGACATAATAATAGAGGCAATAAGACATCACCATGACAGTTATGATGGAAGCGGCCTCAATCAGATAATCGCCGGTGAGGATATACCTCTCGATTCCAGAATTCTGGCCGTGGCTGATTCCTTTGACGCCATGACCTCAGACCGCCCATATAGAACTGCGATGTCAGCCAGCCAGTCAATCGAAGAGATTAAAAGATGCGCCGGTACCCAGTTTGACCCTGTCGTGGTCAAAGCCTTCCTTAAGACACCCATAGTAGATTCTCTCAAGGCTTAGACATCGGCTGGCGCCAGGAGAATGACCTAAGTAATTAGTCAGCCATGACGAATTTACTATTTACTCATACCGTCCATCAGAGAATAATACTTGTAGGGAACCTGTACTTAGGGACAGGTTCTTGGTCTATTATTATTTAGTTGTCCGCTGGTCACCATTCTCTCCGTGCCTGCGGGCACCAACAATAAAATGAAGAGTGAAAAAGGGATTTCATTAATCGAGGTTCTTGTAGCCCTGGCACTTCTGGGCATTATCAGCGCGTCCTTTCTCGGCGGTGTGGCAACAACTTCCACGGCCCGCGTTACCGCCGATGAGAGGTCTTCCTCGAAAATTCTGGCCGAAAACCTCATGGAGAGCATCAAGAAACAGAGTTACGCTGCATCGTATGTAGTCACGATACCGGAGGAATTCGCCGGATATTCTGCAAATCTTACAGTGACGAATGGGAATAATATTCAGGAATTAACACTCTTAATCAATCATCGAAACCGGGGTGTATTAACTCTGGAAAGCTATAAGGTAAACAGGAGTTAACATTCGCAATTAAGCGTTATAAGCGAGATGCATTGACTCTGGAGAACTATAAGGTAAACAGATGATATTACGTAAAATCAGTCAATTCTACAAAAACCAGTCGGGCTTTACTTTAATCGAGCTGATGGCCGCAATGGTGATTACGGGTTTTATCGGCCTCGGCGCCACCATGGCCAGCGGTCAGGTGCTTAACCAGACCGCCAGGAACAGCGACTACACGACCGCCAGCCGAAATGCCATGAACGCCATACACTGGATAAGCCGGGATGCCATGATGGCACAAAACATTAACGGTACTGAAGATTTTCCGCAAAATGAAAACCTCTCCCTGAGCTGGGTAGAGTGGGATAACACGGTTCATTCTGCCAATTACTCGCTGGAAAACGGAATTCTCCGGCGTATATATTCGGATGGCAGCCAGGTCACAAATATTGTAATAGCCGAATATATCAACCCCGATGAGGAAATGACCAACTGTGTATCCTATAACGGGACGCTTACTTTGACGATTACCAGCAGCGTGGGTGAAGGTTCTAAAGTAGTCAACATAACCAGGGTAAGCCAGATTACTGCCAGACCCAGTTTATAGAAACCGTGATAGTGCTATGAAAAAAAGATTGAAATTCATATCGGCCCGGCATTTAGCTGATGAGGCGGGGCAGGCCCTTATCCTGGTCCTGATATTTCTTCTTCTGGGCAGTCTCACGCTTGTGCCCGCTCTTGCCCACATCGGTACCGCCCTGAAGACTGGCAGAGCCTATGAAGAAAAGACCGACGCCCTTTACGCCGCTGATGCGGGCGTGGATGACGCTATCTGGCAGGTAAAATACAACGGCCTGGAGTCTCTTTTTGAAAGCCCGAACTATAATTACATTTTCAGCACGAATGCCTCATACACACTGGATAACCCGGTCAATGGCTTTACGACAAATGTAACCATCGGGAATGTCTGGATCCCCAGCAATGTAACGCTGCAAGAATTATCCTTAACCCCGGCCCAGGCTAAGGCAATAATAGAGAGGCCTATTACTGATAATACAACCAACAGGTTAGTGGTAGCCGGAACGCCGCTTGACGAAAATAACTACCGGATAAAATTAGACTTTTATCCCGCCGTAGGCGTAACAGAAAATATATCGGTCTCTTCGGTGGGAATATGGATACCGCAAGGTTTTACCTATGACGGCGACTGTAATATGGCCACCTTCGCCGGCACTCAAGATAAATATGAGGAAACCGTAGAGGCCCGTCCCGGCGGCCAGGCAGTGGTCTGGGACTTTTCCCAGGAGCCAATACCCTTTCCCGACCTGCCCCCGGAAGAATTGGACCCTGCCGACTTCCCGCAGACGGCAGAAATTACCTTTACATATAACAATAGTGATCCTGCCGCCAGGCCTAATGCCATCGCCTGGATTGTCACCGACGGTCCGCTCAGCTCGGATATCCCCATCTCGTGGGATATCGATACCAGGTTTTATAAAATTACTTCGATGGCCGGCCATACTGAGGTTGAAGCTTATGCGTCCCGCTGCGAGATGCGCAATATGTATGTGGCTACTCCCGGTGATTATGTAGCGATTGGTAACTCACTCATGACGGATGATGATCACGACTATTCAGACCTTCGCGAACACTGGCATGCATCCAGTACGACCACGCTTTCAAGCCTGCCCGATGATGCCTATATATCTCATGCTTACCTCTACTGGTCAGGCTTCTTTAAAAGCGGCTTTTCCGCAGCCTTCTGGGGTCCGGACGGGTGCAGTAACTGGAATAACTGGGAAGGCCCCAACAAGTACTGGCACATTGAGACTTCCGGCGACGATAGATTCTATGCTTACAAAGCCAGTAGCGGAAACGACACCCGCTACCTGACGATGAAAAACTGCATCAACCTGAGCGGCCGCCCGGCAGGTACGACAATAGTGGAGTGGGAGCAATGGGAGTCTTCCACGAATAATCTGGAGGGCCTTAGTGACCCGGCTAACTGTGATGCTCTCAAGTTTCAACTATCGAGCGATAACGGCACGCACTGGAGCGATATGATTACCGCCTTCTGCGATGACATAGACAGCTCGGCGATATATTATTATTATGTCATACCTCAGGAATACCTGAAAAACAATTTTAGGATGAGATTTTATCTGGACGGCTTCAATTCAAGCGGTGAATACTGCTACGTTGATAATATCGCTTTCGCCCAGATTACCGGGGCAGCCGACACCACCGCCGACCTTACCATACATGGCTATGATACTCATACTGAGACGGTAAATGCCCTGGTATCCCAGCTCATCGGCAACAAATACAAAGGTCAATACTCCTACGCCTGCTGGCAGGATGTCACTGACCTGGTGAGGGCGCACTCGGACCGGAACGCATCCAATGAACCCATCGGCAACGCGGAATATACGGTCGGTAATGTCCTGGCTGACGAATCAGATGCCCCGGGTGGACCTTATTACCTCGCCTATTGCGGCTGGTCCCTGGTCGTCATTTACCACAGCTCGGATACGGCGGGGCGCCAGCTCTATCTCTGGAACAACTTTGCCTATAGCCAGGGCAGCGAGAACCTGGACTTTGACAATGATGGTTCGCCGGGCGGGACCATCAAAGGTTTCATCGTCCCGGAGCGCATCGGAAACGAGGTAGAGGCGGCGAAACTGACCTGCTTTGTCGGCGAGGGAGATGAGTGCTATGATGAGGATTATTTAAAATTTAATGGCACCGCCCTTAATGACGGTTTCGGCACCAATAACGTCTGGAACTCAAAGTCCGTAGGGATGAGCAAAGACGGTGTCGATATCGACACCTTTAGCATTACCTGGGAAAGCGGCCTGCTCCATGCGGACGACAACGAGGCGCAAATCGACTTTATAACCGAGACCGATAACTTTAACCTGATATATATCATCCTGTCCGTCCGCAGTGAGACCGTCGTAGGTGGTACCCAGCACTACGTAATAAGCGGTAATTAGGGCTTTCTACGGGGTTTCAGGCAGGTTTCGTTTATCTTCCAGTTCATAGAGCTTTTCGATAACGAACTGGACCTGCTGGGAACATTTCAAGAGACCAGAATCTATCGCCTGTTTAACGGCTTTTTCATCCGAGAAATCGACACCGGTAAGCCCGATACAGGTGACGGCGCCGAACCTCTGGATGAAACTTTTTACCAGTTCAGCGGCATCCTCATTGGTAGCTTTTCGTGCCTGCTCGGCCTTCTCCTTATCAGCGAGTGAGCAGCGGTGCCGCAATCCCAGAGCTAATGCCGACGCCGCTACCGCGCCGCAGGTGGCCTGCTGCTGACCGGCGATGCCGCCCTGAAAAGCGGTGCCCGCCCAGAGAAAGTCCTCGTTTTTAAGTCCGTAAGCTTCCCACATAACTTGCAGGACGGATGGCCCTCAGTGGTAGCCCAGGCGCATATATTCCAGTACTTTACGTTTGGCTTCCTCAAGGGGCATCTTCATAATCATAAATCATCCTCCTTTACGCCGCGCTGGTGCGGAACCGCCAGGCGGCTATCACGCCGAATATCACGGTAAAGACCACAAGGGCTGCCATATTCGGCACTGCGTCACCGAAACCGGCGCCATATACCATCAATTTATTGAATCCGCCGGTCGCCCAGGCATGGGGAGTTATCCTGGCGATATTCTGGAGCCATTCCGGGTAGAGGAAGGATGGCCACCAGCACCCGCCGAGGGGTGCCAGCACCAGTGAAGTAATGACCGCCAGGGAGGCAGCGCTGCGCAACGTCCTGGCCAGAGTCGCCAGCATTAAAGCAAAGGCTGAGGACATAAGCACCATCAGGACAGAGAGGATAATAACGGCCAGCGGAGACAGTCCGAGGTCGACATGAAACACCAGGATACCAAACGTCCAGAATATGATAATCTGTATCAGTCCCCTGATTACCGTGCCGGTAAAGATACCCCCCAGGATTGATTCCCTTTTCACAGAACTGGCCAGCAACCTCTCCAGGGTATGGTTCTGGCGTTCGCGTACAATTGTTTCCGCCGTTACTGCCGCCGCAAAAAAGACAAACATCACGAGATATCCGGGAATAACCCAGTTAGACGGATTTTCTGCCTCCACCTCACCCACTTTATCCGTCCTGAAGGCTATGTAGGATGCCTCGGCACGCTCCGCACCCCCGGAAAGAAGTTCATTCATCATTTGCTGAGTCGCCTTGTTGATACTGTCCTTATCGGCGGTAATGGCGCCTCCCTGGATAAGCAGGGCCACACTGGCCTCGATAATGACCTGGTTCGTACTGATTTGTGATGAGACAGCCCCGGCCAGACCGTTGAGGGCTGCCCTGTTATTTACATTGCTGGCATTAGTAAAAACCTCGAGCTTGGTGCCTGAACCCGTCATCAAAGCCTGCGTAAAATCAGGCGGGAAGGCGAGAAAACCGGCCAGTTTCCCGTCTTCGACGGCACGGCGGGCTTCATCGTAATCCTTATCCCAGACTATTTTCGGTTCCCCGGGACCAAGCCGGGACTCGTCACTGGTCTCCATGGTGCCGATTATCTGCTGGCTCAGGCTACCGGCCGCCTCGCGGGTGACCAGGTGCAGTTCCAGCCTCTGGTCCTCTCCTCCGACACCCCTCATGAGAAAGTTGAATAAAATGATGAACATGAAGGGAAAAACGATGAAGAAGAATACGGAGGCGCGGTCCCTGGAAAAGATTTTCAAATCTTTCAGGGCGATAAACCATACGTGCTTCAGGTTTTTCATATCTTCTTATTTACCCCCCGGTATCGCCCTGAAAATAAGCCGGCTGATGACAAGTCCCACGACGGCTACTCCGGCCAGTACCGCCAGCGGTTGCACGGTATCACCTAGAGAACCTCCCTCGGCGATTACCGTGCGGAAGGCTTCGTTGGCATAGGTATTGAGGGACGCCTTGCCGATGGTAGCCAGAATCGAGCCTTCGGACACCTGAAAGAAAGTGCCGCCGAGCATGACCATAAGCATCGTAAAAACGACGCCAATCCAGGTAGCCCCGTCTTCGCTCCGGGCGACGGAGGCGATTATCATCCCCAGCGCCGCGGCCGCCGCCGCATAGACAAGGGAAATAACCAGACACGCTAGAAAAGATAGCGGTGTAAAGAGTCGAAAAACAGCGTACGATAATACCAGCAGGATAAACGTCTGTACAAAGCCCCTGGCGACACTGGACAGGAACTTGCCGATAAAAAGCTCCCCCGCATTGAGTCGCGTGGTGAGCAACCGCTCCAGTGTACCCCTCCTGCGTTCTTCCACGATTGCCCGGGCGCTCAGAGACAGGGAGAAGAGGACATACATGGTAATGATGCCGGGCAGGTACTGATTGATAAACTCGGGACTGCCGCCCACGACCTCTTCGGCAACGCCCACGGCAGGCTGCTGGCGTTCTTTATCCAGGTACTCCTTTACCGTAACCTCGATGCTATTTTCGGGGATTCCTTTCCCCTCCAGATTACTTCTCACCTGGCTGCTTACCAGGAATTCCTGGTTCATTTTTTCAGCCACACCGCGGATGATACTGGCAAGAATCTGGCCCTCCTGCCCGCCGTTACCCCGCTGTTTAAAGACCAGTTCCGCTTTATCCCCGGATACCAACGTTTCCGAGAAGTCCGACGGTATACACAGGACCAGTAACAAATCTGACTTTTCCAGCTTGGTATCCGCCTCACTCGCCGTCAGCAACTCGACTTTAATGCCCTCAACTTTATCCAGTTGCTCTATCAACTGTGCGGAGTAGGCGCCTCTATCTTCATTCACCACCGGGGCGGTGGCCTTGAACATGGTCTGTCCCCCGAAGGCTCCGTACATCAGGGCGAAGGTAATAATGGGCAGTAGCAGACCGAAAGCCAGGTCGCCCTTGTCCTGGAGGTACAGGCGAACTTCATTCAGGGTAATGAATAATGCTCTTTTCATATCCTTGGCTAATCGCGCAGGCTCCGCCCGGTCAGTTTCAGGAAAACATCTTCCAGCGTTACCTTTTCCGGCGACCCTATCTGCGACTTCAGATGATACGGTGTATCCATGGAAATTATCTGCCCGCCATCCATGATTGCCACTCGCTGGCACAGGCGGTCGGCCTCCTCCATATAATGGGTCGTGTAGAGAATCGTCATACCCTTTTTCTGGAGGCCTAGAATGTTCTCATAGATATTATTGCGGGACTGCGGGTCGATACATACCGTTGGCTCGTCCAGGAAGAGAAGCTGAGGATGCCCCATCAGGGCGATAGCCAGGTTAATGCGCCGTTTCATACCCCCGGAGAACTTGGCCACTTTCCCTTTGGCCCTCTCCACCAGTCCCATCAACTCCAGGTTGGTCATCGCCTGGGCACGGGCCTCTTTGCCGTCCAGCCCGGCCATACGACCGAAAAATACCATATTGTCCAGCGCCGATAGGTCTTCATAAAGCGCCAGGTCCTGGGGACAGACCCCGATGATGCTGCGGACGGCTTCGGCTTCATGACGTACGGAATGGCCTCCTATCGTGATATCGCCGCTATCAGACTGCAGGACCGTAGATAACATGCGAATCGTCGTCGTCTTGCCGGCGCCGTTGGGACCCAGGAGGCCAAAAATTTCCCCCTTGAAGATGGAGAACGTAACCCCATTGACCGCTTTCAGCTCATTGAAGCTTT
Organism: Dehalococcoidia bacterium; assembly: GCA_041489355.1. Lineage (GTDB taxonomy): Bacteria > Chloroflexota > Dehalococcoidia > Dehalococcoidales > RBG-16-60-22 > JBGPRB01. The sequence continues at coordinate 17,088 of JBGPRB010000011.1, read as the reverse complement.
TACGAAGGTCCTTTGCGACCATAAATTCCTCAGCCATGACCTTACCTCCGCTTTGTTCGACTGAAAAACGAAAATACTTTGACCATTATATACCTGACCCTTCTAGATTAACAAGAAAAGCGTAGCGCCGTTTGTCATTGCGAGGAGTCCCGATTCTATCGGGACGACGCGGCAATCTCTATTTCCGGTTTTGTCATTCTGAGCGTAGCGAAGAATCTCGGAGTGGGGGTATGCGTCATTCCAGTTTGAACTGGAATCCTGTCCTGAATTATACCCTTTCCCCCTTTCCTGGCTACTCATTCCTTGATACTTGTTACTTGCTACTTGGTATTTTTTCCCAAAAAAGGGAGTGCCTGAGAGGGGGCGGCGCCTCCTCTCAATTCTCTTCCCCCTCTCCAACTAGTGAGATTGGTTATAACGCGAGATGATTTGGTTGGAGAGGGGGACAGGGGGTGAGGTTTTAAACGGTGAGGTACTAAAAATTCATCAAAGAGATATTTACATAACTCTAAATACTTAACATAACTCAAAAAACGATTCAAAGCTACCCACGCTCGATTTGTTTCCCTTTAAAAAATATGGTTCTGTTTGCTTATGGTTGACATTCTGTTTCTCCGATGTTAAATTTGGGTTGTGAAAGCTATCCTGCGGGATTTTGCTACTTTTCTTATTGAACAATTGTGGGAGCCTGTAAATAGAACCGTTTTGATTTTTTGCGTTACGGTGGGAGTAGAGACGCTCAACCGTACGCTTTGGTATTATTCCCAAAATCCCATTGATAATCCAAAAATTATAGTAAGTACTGACGTAGTGTTTAGGATAATTGACCTTTTCGGTATTGCCAGCTTGATAATAACTGGTATTCCTCTCTTTGTTCGCCTTGTAATTTATATTATTAAACATCTTCAATAATAACGCTGTAACAAACGCTAATGTATGTAAAACCACAGTGCTAATAAACACTACTAATAGAGAAAATGTCAGTATTCCTAAAATTAATATTACAAAAGAAAAGGTGTTCATCTTAGCTTCACCGCCTTATCTGAAATTCTAGGCATCGGTGGTGTGATTCTTAGTTTACGAGGTCTGCCAATATGCGTTTTAGGTAGAGGTGCTGGAGTATGCGGAAGGTGAAATATCTCAATTTTAACTTTAGGTTTGTAAGTACGGATAACATCATCCCAGTTCTTATAGGGATAGCCAACCCCTGCCACTTCCATAGGCGTGCGGTTTCCCAAGCTCTCGTGTGGTCTCAGGTAGTTGTAGAAGGCTAGATAGGTATTAGTGAAATCATACGCAGTCTCAAAGTTTTTAAGCCCACGCATAACCTTCGTGCGTGATTTGAGTGTCCCATGCCATCGCTCTATGAGACTGGTGCTATCTTCTTTTGAGAACGGCGAGCCTTGCCGATGCTCGGCATCCTTGCCGTAGAATACATCAAGGTATGATTTTAGCTGGTCGGTTGATACAGTCTTGGGATGATGCCCTGCCATCTTAACGGCTTGGTCTATAAGAATTTGGGCGTCTTGCGTGGTACGCCTTCGGGATAGCCTAGATGCGAGAAGTACCCTTGTGCGGGTGTCTATAATATCCCATAGCCATAATTGAGAGCCGCCGATTTTCAGGACTGTTTCATCGGCAACCCATTCGTTACCGATTTCCTTCGGGTGATAGTCTTTGATGCTCTCAGTTAGGTATTGGCTATATTTCTGTATCCACTCATAGATAGTTGCCGTTGAGGGGGTATGCCCTGTCTCTTGCTGGAAGTGTCGCCCGATTGCCCGTACACTTTCGCCGTCATAGTAAAGGTTTAAGGCAGATGATATTTCCTTCGTGGATATTCGCATACCAATGAGGTTATCATCAGCCTTAAATTTCTTTTTACAGAGTTTGCAGTAGTAGCGAGGATTGCCCTTGTAGTTACCATACCGCACCACAGCCTCAGAACCGCAATGCTTGCAGGTTATCTTTTTGGTTGTCTGAATTTCTACGCCCATAGTTCACCTCCATTCATAGTATAATAGGGGAAAGGGGAAGATACACCATAAGCAAACAGAACCTTAAATATTAGCGTCATAATTCCCTCCCCCAAAAAAGCGAAGCCTCCGTTTTTACGAAGGCCTCGCAAAACACCCTATGCTATTTTTCTGTTTATGGCCAGAGCACCTTGGCAACATCGTTCAAGCCTATCTCCAGCAGCTTCGCCTTACTCGGCTTGCCCGTCTTGGGGTCCCAGCCCAGCGCCACGTAGTACTCGCCAAAGAGTTCATCGGGGTTCAGCGTCGCGCCGGCGCGGGGTCCCACCTTCTTGGGCGGTATGCCCAGCATCCTGTCCGGGTACTTCCACGGCGTTTTTATCCCCTCCCGCGCGTTGAAGGCCTGCTTCATCGTGTCGATGCGCACTCCGGTCTTGACCAGTTCCTCTTTGGTGATGTCCCACCCCGTGATGACCCTGAAAGCCTCTATCAGGTCGTCGAACTGGTTGTATCCGTCGCCGAGCACTATCATGCAGATACCGGCGGCGTTATAGACGTTGGTGAGCGCGGCGCCCACTTTATGCGGTTCGCCCCGTCCCTTTAATGAAGTAGGATCGAACTCGGGTAATGCGCCCGCGGGCAGCGGTCCTTCCCCTCCCTGCGTGTGCCGACCGGGAGTCGGTTCCGCCCCGTAGCCGATAGCAAAGTTAAATCCGCCTCTCGAATCGTGGGCCGGGAACTCCTGCCCGCCGACGTGTATGGCGAACTTCTCCGAGCCTTTGCCGATTCTCTCCGCGGCTTTCTTGACGCCGTCGGCGATAATGTCACCGAAGCCCTCACGCTTAGCAAGTTTTTCCGTCATCGCCACCATGGCCTTAGGGTCACCCCACTTCATCTCAATGCCGTCGGTGTCCTTCTTGGTGATGAGTCCCTTCTCATAGCACTCCAGCGTGAACGCTATTGCCGCCCCCGTCGATATCGTGTCCAGCCCGTAGCGATTGCAGATATCGTTGAGCTTGATAACCGAAGCCAGGCTGCTATTCAGGCAGTTGGAGCCGAACATCGCCAGCGTCTCGTACTCCGGCTTGTGGGCTCCCGCGTCGTATTTAAATTCGCCGGTACTCGCCTTCATGAGGCCGCCGCAGCCGATGGGACAGTGCCAGCAACCGTATTTCCTTTCCTGCTGTGCTTTTACAGGGTCGGGACCGAGGTCTTTATACTTCGGAAAGTCGATAACCGCCACGCCGTCCCAGTTCTTGCAGGGCGCGTCATCGCCCTCGCAGCACATATTAAAGAGGGCCGCTGTGCCGAATTCTCCCATGAATTCAGAGCGCGGGTTTTTATTCGCCAGTTGCTTTCTTCTCATTTCTTTTGAAGCGGCTTCATCGGCTACAGGGACCTTCATGTTGCCCTTCAACGCAATAGCCTTAAGCTTCTTGGAGCCCATCACGGCGCCGAGTCCGGAACGCCCGGCCGCCCGGCCCTTGTTGTTCATTACCGCCGAGATGAGACACATTTTCTCACCGGACGGGCCGATGCAGGCCACTTCCAGGTCTTTCCCATGCTCTGCTCTTAGTATATCTTGTGTCTCGAAGGAATCTTTGCCCCAGAGTTTACCGGCGTCTTTCAATTCGGCCTTGCCGTTGTCTATCAAGAGATATACCGGTTTGGCCGAGATGCCGGTAAAGAACACCGCGTCATAGCCGGCGAATTTCAGATAAGGGCCGACGTTGCCGCCGGAATTAGCATCTCCCCAGCCTCCCGTCAGCGGCGATTTCCCCACCATGACATATCGCGAGCCGCCCATGGCGTCGGTGCCGGTCAGCACGCCGGTGACCATACCCAGGATGGCATCCGGGCCCAGCGGGTCCACCCCTGCTTTCTGCCGACTGAAAAGAATCCTTGCCCCCAGGCCGTAACCTCCCAGGAAATCACGGCCCGTCTTTTCGTCGAGTGCCTCTTCTTTAATCTGCTTTTTGGAAAGGTCGACCCAGAGTATCTTCCCCATGAAGCCATGTGCCATCAGTTCCTCCTTATATGTAAAAAATTCATATTTTGCTAAGTTATTAGCTCCATTCAAGCTTACACTGCGCTCTAAATAATTGTCAAACATTCCGTTAGTGTATACTTATACGAGAGTACATTGACGTTATCACGATAGAAATGTAAAATCAATGCCAGTTATACAAGCAGGAGATAAGTAGCCATGGAAAAAGCTGTTCCCACCAGACCCGAGCCTGTCAAACTGGATATAGAGAGGACCGCTTTAATCGTCGTGGATATGCAGAATTCCTTCTGTAAAAAGGGAGGGATGATGGACTTCTTCGGGAAGCTTGATGAAGTCATGGCGAAGCGTGTCATTGCCGTCGATAAAAAAGTCATCGAGGCGTGCCATCGTACAGGGATAAAAATTATCTATCTTAGAATGACCTACGGACCCGACCTTGTTGATGCCGGGGGACCGGAATCACCTAATTACTGGAAACAGGGCGGTCTGGTAGCCATGCGTAAAAATCCTGAATTGAAAGGCAAGTTCCTCACATCCGGCACCTGGGACTGGGAGATAGTTGACGAACTCACGCCTAAATCGAAAGACATAATCATCAACAAGAGCCGGTATAGCGGTTTCGTCAATACGGAACTTGATGCCGTATTAAAGAAACATACTATCAAATACATTGTGTTTATCGGTCTTTTTACCAACGTCTGTGTCGAGTCAACCCTCAGAGATGCCTTTTTCCATGAGTATTTCCCCGTCCTGGTAAGTGACGCCTGCGGCAATACCGGCCCTGCTTATGTTCAGAAAGCAACCGTCTGGAATGTTACCTCGGTTTTTGGATGGGTTACCACAGCCGATGATTTGATACAAGCATTGAAATAGTTCGTGAAGAATATTAACCTTGTAAGGAGGTAGATATGTCACCAGTACTGAAAGACAAGATAGCCATCATCACCGGCGCTGGCCGCGGCCTGGGGAAGGCATTCGCCCTGAGGTTCGCCGAGGAGGGCGCCAAACTACTGCTACCCGATATCAGCCTGGAACGGGCCCAGGGCACCGTCAAGGAAATCAAGGCTAAAGGCGGAGAGGCTTCCGCTATGCTAACCGATATCTCTGAAGAAAAAGACACGAAAAAGATGGCCGATGAGGTAGTGCGGCTTTACGGTAGAGTTGATATTTTGCTCAATAATGCCGCCATATACTACGGCGTCGGGAGGCGGGACTGGGATGCCTGGACGGTGAAAGACTGGGACCGCATGTTCGAGGTGAATGTGCGCGGGACATGGCTGTGCTGCAAGGCAATCGCCCCTCTCATGGTCAAGGCGGGCAAGGGCAAGATTATCAATATCGCCTCGGATGTCTTCAAAGTTACCGGCGCCCATCAGCTCCTGGCGTACGCCTGCAGCAAGTCCGCCGTTTACACCCTGACACAGTGCCTGGCCCGGGCTTTGGGCCCTTCAGGCATCAATGTCAATAGCATCGGGCCAGGACTTACGGCTACCGAGGCCAGCCTGGGAGAGAGCGGCAACAAGGAAGGCTTCCAGGCCACAATAGATGTGCAATGCCTGAAGCGCCGCGAAGAACCTTCCGACCTGCCGGGGACGGCGGTGTTTTTGGCTTCGGCGGATTCGGACTTCATCACGGGGCAGTACATCGTTGTCAATGGCGGGAGCGTGCTGTTTTAAATATAAAATACATTTTATGTCAAATAACAATATAAAGGAGGGACTACCGTGTATAAAGGTGGATATACGGGCAAGATACTCAGGGTGGATTTAACCAGACTCTCGGTGAAAGAAGAAGCCCTCTCCGAGGAATTAGCCAGAAACTACCTCGGCGGCGCCGGTTTTGCCATCAAATACCTGTACGACGAATTAAAACCGGGAACTCCCGCCCTGGATAAAGAGAACAGGCTTATCTTTGCGGTTGGTCCGCTTACAGCCACGGGTGCCAGCTGCGCCAGCCGCATGGCCGTCGTCGCCAAGTCGCCCCTGACAGGCGCTATGGGCATGGCCTTGGCCGGAGGTCAATTCCCCACCGAGATGAAGAAAACCGGCTATGACATGATTATCATCGAAGGTAAGGCGGAAAAGCTCACCTATATCTCTATCAAAGACGGCGAAGTCCGTTTCCATAACGCCGAAAAACTGAGCGGCATGATGACCACCGATACACAGCTCTTTATCAAAGAGGAGCTGGGCGACCATAATTTCCGGATTGCCTGCATCGGTCCGGCCGGCGAAAGGTGTGTCCCCATTGCCTGTATCGTCAACGAGCGGCGGGCGGCGGGCAGAAAGGGTCTGGGGGCGGTAATGGGCTCCAAGAACCTTAAAGCCATCGCCGTACGGGGCAACAAAAAACCAGCCATCGCCGATTCTGAGAGTTTTAAAATAGCCCGGCAGGCGATGAACAAGAGCATGAAAGACAGCCCCGTGCTCTATCCCCAGTTCTCCAAGGCAGGCACGCCCATGGTGGTCGATGCCATGACCGAGATGGGCATCTTTTCCATTAAAAACTGGTCGGCCACCGGACAGATTAACATGATACCCAGGCTTGGCCTTAAAGCCCAGGACGAAATGATTACCGCCCGCTCTCACTGCCACGATTGCCCGGTAGGCTGCAGCCAGGTCAAGCTGGTTACCTCGGGACCTTATGCCGGTTACCTCAGCGAGGGGCCGGAATTCGAGACGACCTACTCGCTGGGCAGCACTGTCGGCGTGGACTACCTGCCTGCCGTCATCGCCGCCGACCGACTTTGCGATGAGTACGGCATCGATACCATCTCGGCCGGCGTCGCTATCGGCTGGGCCATGGAGCTTTATGAAAAGGGCATACTCACCAGGAAGGATAACGACGGACTCGACCTGAAATTCGGCAACCACGCCGCCATGATTGAAATGCTGCGGCGGATTTCTTATAAAGAAGGGCTCGGGGAGCTTCTGGGACAGGGTACCAAGAAAGCAGCTGCAAAAATAGGCAAAGGCACGGGGGACTATGCCATGCAGGTCAAGGGACTCGAAATGCCGGCCTACGACGTCAGGGGGGCCAAGGCGCACGGCCTGAACTATGCTACCTCCTATACCGGCGCCGACCATAACCGGGGCTACGCCTTCCAGGAAATCTTCGATATCCCCATCCCGGAGAAAGTGGACCGGAATGCCACCAGGGGCAAGGGCAGGCTGACCAAGTGGAACCAGGACGTCCGCGCCGTCACCTGCGACTGCGCCACGATGTGCGCTTTCCTCCTCGATATGGCCTTACCGGCCGTAGCTTGCCAGAATACCGCCGACCTGGTCAACGCGGCTACTGGCATGAACTTCACGGCTACAGATATTGAGAAAATCGGGGAAAGGCTCAATAATATCGCCCGCCTGTTCAATATCGGCGAAGGCTTTACCCGCAAGGATGATACCTTCCCCAAGCGTATCATGACCGAGCCTATCAAGGCGGGAGCTTCCAAAGGACAAATTATCACTCAGGCAGCCCTCGATGAAATGCTCGACGAATATTACGCGGCACGCGGCTGGGATAAAAAAGGCACCCCGACGCCCGCCAGGCTCAAAGAACTGGGGATTAAAAAACGCTAACGCCACATTGTCATTGCGAGCCCTTCGGTACGCTCAGGGTAAACTCCATGAAGCAATCCGTTTTTTCCTCTCCCTCGATGGGAGAGGGCAGGGTGAGGGTGATTAGTTCCCCCTCACTCTAACTCTCTCCCGCGAGGGGAGAGAGAACAACTGGTAAAATAGCGGACTAAAAAATAAAAAGAATGGGAGATACTGGATAATGTCTAAATATGGTTATGCTGGAGAAATATTAAAAGTAGATTTATCCGATGGGAAGATTAAGAAGCAGCCAAGCGCCGATTATACGGACAAATTCCTGGGGGGGCAGGGCATAGCTGCCAGACTGTACTGGGAGATGGTCCCGCCCCAGGCCGGGGCTTTCGACCCGGAGAACTGTTTTATAGCCGCTAACGGCCCCTTGACCGGATTCCCCGGATTTGCCGGTTTTAGATGGAAAATCTGCGGCAAGGCTCCAAGAGGAGACCGCGAAACCTTTTCCTATGCCAACCTGGGAGAAAGGTGGGGGGCCTGGCTCAAGTATGCCGGCTACGACGCTCTGGCAGTGCAGGGAAAAGCCGATAAACCAGCCTATCTTTTCATCAACAATGACTCTGTTGAAATACGTGATGCCTCTCATCTCTGGGGCCAGACGACTTTCGACACTATGGACATTTTAAAAGCAGAGCACGGGAAGAACGTGAGCGTTCTGACCATCGGCCCCGCCGCTGAACATTTAATTTCCTATGCCAACGTGCTTGCTGAAGGTGGTGCGTCGGGTTCCGGCGGCCTCGGCGCCGTCATGGGGTCGAAAAACCTGAAAGCCGTCGTTGTCGCTGCCAGTAATAAAAGGCCGGTAGCCGCTGACCCGGCAAGAGTGAAGCAACTGGTCGCCCGTTTAAAGGCGGGGAGGCAGGGGCATGGCATGCCTTCCCCGTGGGCAGTTCCCGGAATCACCAAAGACCACATCTGTTACGGTTGCGGTATAGGGTGCGGCCGCCAGATGTATACTGCCGATAAGGGCCGGCGCTATAAGTCCTTCTGCCAGGCGACGAATACCTATATAGGGTCGGTGATGAGACTATACGGTAAATTCGATGATGCGCAGTTGCTGGCTATCAGGCTCTGCGACGGCTATGGACTCGATAGCGCTGTGATGCAGGGCCAGATTGAATGGATTAACGCCTGCTATCAGGAAGGCCTTATCAGCGAAAAAAGTACGGGGCTGCCTCTATCCAAAATGGGCACCGCCGAATTTATCGAAACGCTTACCCGCAAGATATCCTTCCGGGAAGGATTCGGTGATACCCTCGCGCGTGGTACTATAGCCGCCGCCGCTTCGGTCGGCGTAAAAGCCCAAGAAATGCTGCCCCGTTTTATCGCCACCAAGTCGAGTGAGACCAAGGACTACGACCCCAGGTTGATGATGACAACGGCCCTCCTGTATGCCACCGAACCGAGAAGGCCGATACAGCAGCTGCATGAAGTAAGTATGATGCTGATGATGTGGCTCGGCTGGGCGAGTGGAGGTCCAATGCCGGCTTTCTCCTCAGATATATTCCGTAATGCTGCGTCCAGGTACTGGGGTGATGCTATCGCCGCCGATTTCTCTACCTATGATGGCAAAGCCCTAGCAGCTAAGAAAATCCAAGACCACACTTACGTCAAGGAGAGTCTGGTCGTTTGCGACCTCAGGTGGCAGATGGGCATGGTCTTCCAGCCCGGAGCCCAGGCCGGCGATCGCAGACTTGAAAGCCAGATTTTATCCGCCATTACCGGAAAAGAGACGGACGATACGGAACTGTACAAAACCGGAGAAAGAATCTTTAATCTACAGAGAGCGATTCTGCTCCGTCAGGGGTGGCCGGGAAGAAAGGGCGACGTACTGCTGGACTATTTCCACACCGTGCCCCTGCAAAAGGGGGAAATTTTCTTTAACCCCGATGGCCTGGCACCCGGTAAAGATGGTGAAAAAATCTCCAGACTCGGGGCCGTCGTCGATAGGAAAGAATTCGAGAGGATAAAGACCGAATACTACGGCTACCGCGGTTGGGACGCCGAAAGCGGGCTACCGAAGAAGGCCAAGCTCGAAGAGCTTCAGCTTCAAGATGTTGCCGCCGACCTGAAGGGGCGGGGACTATTAAAGTAAATGTCAGATAGCCGCCGGTTCTTGAAAGGATAGAGGAACAGCATCGCATACGTCCAGGACGACAACATATTATTTTTTTTTGGAAACAAATCGAGCGTGGGTAGCTTTGATTCGTTTTTCGAGTTATGTTAAGTAATCTAATATGAAATGCCATATGAGTTTGGTGAACCTATCCACATTCGCTTCGCTCAGTGCAAGCCCCTGACCCCCTTCCCTTGAGAATAAATAAAGGGAAGGGGGAAGATAGAAAGAGGGGTCTGCACCCCTCTTAGACGCCCCGTTTGAGATGAAAAAGACAGGGGGAAATAGAGGGGGCTGCGCCCCCGTTCGGTACGCTCAGGGTAAACCCTCTCGCTGCGCACTCCCCTTTTGAGAGAATATGAGTATTTCCCAGGAAAAACGAGAGCAAGTTGTAGAATCAAAATGGAGATTGCCACGCCTGCGTGCTGTAACGCACTTCGGCGTGCAGGCACGTCGTCCTTCTGCTGAAGGACTCCTCGCAATGACAGTTGTACTCAAAGGTAAGGTAAAATTATCAAACGAATTAATCTTCTTCCTCGACCGCTACCGGGGCTGTTCCGGGAGATGTCTTTGCCGGTGTTCTCTTTATCTCCAGTGCCGGGTGAACGTGAGTCTCGACCGGTTGCTCGCCGAGGCTTACGTTCGGTATCCATTCCAACCACTTCGGCAGGTACCAGTTGTAGCGTCCCAGCATCTTCATCTTTTTTCCTCCCGTAGTCATTTTTCTTGAAAAAATTGCACAAAAAGTCCTCAGTATTAAGTGTTTCTGGTGAATTTTCCCCTTCCGCGTTGTCTTCAGGGTACTTGGGTGGGACAAGGCGGGGGAATAATCGTATTTTTCTCGGGTATAATATTACTCCCCCGCCTGATAAATGCTACTCAACGAATACCTTCACCTTCTCCCCCTTGGCGCCCTCGACATCAATCTCCATATCCCCAAGTGCCTCGATAAGCCCCTCGATATCCTCGGATTTGATGTTGCGTACATCGAAGTTGATACCCTTTTCTCTCAAAGCTTTATTCGCTTTGTCCAGGGCTTCCGGAGGTATCAGGGAGGTCAACTTCATGCCGGCGCGTATCAGCGACATTGGGATACGTACATTTACCCTCCCCACATTTCCATCCTGGAACAAACCCCCGTTTCCGCTCGAAGTCCCTTCGGGATTTGGCGTCACCGTTACACGCAGATACTTGGGTTTGGCTTTAACTGCGGTTCTTTTACTCTCGGTATTCTCATGCCCCGCATTATCGTGCCCGCCCTCCCCGGAGTCCACTGCACTGAGCAGCCGGTATGCTTCATCGGCGCTTATCTTGTTCTGGGCCAGCATCTCCAGTATTTTCTTCTTATTTTCAGTCATTTTATTTTCCTCCTTTTCCCTTAATTAAATGACGGATATATAGACGCATTCGTTGTTATTCTCCACATCGACTTTCAGACCGCGTATCGCCCAGAAAGATGCGAACGCAGCCTGTAGAGATAGCCATGCCCACCTGCCCCACCCGCTCGGCCAGAGTATCAGTATGGCGATTAAAATCAGCGGCGATAGGATGATAAGAATCACGAGCGCCAGCGGGATAAGTAGAAACAGCGGTAGCCATATTCCGAAATTCCTCTCTTTGTTCTGGACTTTTACATGCATTAACATGGGTGGACGGTTCATTTCGATAACCTCCTTATAGCTTCCTCGGCGGTAATGTCGCCGCGTTCGAGTTCGCCAATCACTTCTTCCTGGGGAGAAACCCTTACTATCTCAACAAATTCTAGCTGTTTAGCGATGCGGTTTATCCGGTTTTTCACGGTAGGATAGCTTATGCCGAACATCTGCTCCATATCCTTTATCGAGCCGTTACAGCGCATAAAAGCCATCACGAAGACCTGGTCCTCGGCGGAAAGGTTGGCCAGGGGCGGCAGCGTGAAACTGCCCTCGATAGCGATATCGCTATCGACCAGGCGGACACGCTCTACCGTTATCGGCTTTCCCTGGGTTATCTTCGTCAGTTCGTGCCACTCTTTCGCCATTTCCGCTTACCCTTCCTGTTATTAACTTTCTTAAGCCGCAACTTGATTTTCTTAATATATTATAATGAATTATGTTTATTTTGTCAATACCTTTTTATAATTTATTTAATATTTCGCCATTTTTATATTAATTTTATTCATTTTCCATCACCCCTGTCATTCCCGCACAAGCAGGAATCCAGTCCCCTCATAAGTCTCCTCTCCCCACCGCGCCTGCCTGCGCGTAGCCGCTTCGGCGAAGGCAGGGGAGATGATTAAGCCTGCCCTGAGCGTAGCGAACGGGGTGAGGGGGACAAAAATAAAACTGATTCTCACCCTCACCTAGCCTCTCCCATCGAGGGAGAGGGATTCCATAGTCATTAAACGCTTTCTACCAGCATTGACGCATTTGCGCAATTGCTCTATAATCTGCCCGGGAACTTAAACTATGTTTGTAATCTGCATTGCCAACCAGAAAGGCGGCGTCGGCAAAACCACCACGGTTGCCGCCATGGCCGATGGTTTAAGCGAGCACCATAAGCGGGTTCTCCTCATCGACTGGGACGCGCAGGCCAGCCTTACTATCAGCCTGGGCTTCAACCCGGATAGCCTGAAGCTTACGGGTTATGACGCTCTGACGAGCATCATCAGGAATAACGGCCGGTTTTCCCTCCGTGACGTTATCCTGCGTACAAATAATCCCGATATTGACCTCGTCCCGTCTAACATCGAGCTTTCTCAGGCGCAGCTCGACCTGGTGAATGCGTTTACCCGCGAACTGGTTCTGAAGGAAATGCTCCAGCCGGTACGCCAGGACTACGACTATATCCTGATAGACTGCCTCCCCAGCCTGGGACTGCTGACTATAAACGCCCTCTCCGCCGCCGATAGCGTCCTCATACCTCTGCAGGCCGACTTCCTGGCGATGAAGGGGCTGGCCACTTTATTGACCACCATACTCCGGGTACAGGAAAAAATTAATCCTTCCCTGGAAATTCTGGGGATACTGTTCACCATGACCAATTCCCGCACGCTGCACAGCCGGGAAGTCATTGAAGTTACCAAGAGAGCTTTCGGCGATAGAATAAAAGTGTTCGATATCACCATCCCCATCAGCGTCCGGTTCAAAGAAGCCCCGGCCGCCGGGATGTCCATTTTAAGGTATGCCCCGAATTCCGAAGGGGCCGAAGCCTATCGATTACTCATAAAAGAGGTGCTGCATGAAAAGAGCTAAAATAACCGAGGAGCTTGCCTACGGCTCCGCCCTGGACCGACTTACCGGTAGCGACCGACCTGTTGCCCAACCGGAACCGAGGCAAACCACCCCGGCACCCGTACCGTCTAAGTCGGCGATGATAAAGCTGTCTGTTTTTCTCAATCGGGAAGAAGACGCTTACCTTGAAACTTTAGCCTCTACCGCCAAGTTCAGCGGAGGCAAGAAACTCAGTAAGACCAGGCTCATCGAGGCCATGGTGCGGGCATTCCGAAAGACGAATCTGGATGTCCGCGGCGTCAAGGACGACCAGGAACTATTGAATAGAGTAACTGCGCAATTGCGCTAAAAATGTATAGGTGAAATTAAAATAATAATATCATCCTGACGAAGGTCGGATTCCAGACCCCTCTTTATCCCCCCGACTGGATTCCCGCCTACGCGGGAATGACAATATGGGATTCTGGATTCTCCTCCGGCTGAAGGACTGGAATTACACCAAACCCTTGCTATAAATTATCATATCCCTCCTGTGGCTGGAAATTTCAGGCGGTTTGCCCGGTCAGAGGGAATTGTGCTATCAACTGCGCTAAGGGCGCAGATTTTAATTCTACGCTTTCTGGCAGGGGTTTGGCTGGCAGGCCGGAGAGGATATTGGTATAAATTTCCGGAATGGGGCTGGGGTGCGTAAAACGGAACCTTCTGATAAGCTCATTGTGAGTTAAATTTTTTATCACCGGCTCCCGGGGTAGTTCATAACCCGGCTGAGGCGCTACTTTTACTTTCGGCGCTTCCTTCGGTGCTACCTTATCTGCATCCCCGGTCTCCCTTATCGGCGTCACACAGCAATGTATTTTTACCATGTCTATTTTATCCGGGTCATAGCCGAGCCTATCGCCGCTGAACTGCTCGCGCTTAACTTCGATATCCTCCATCTCCGAGATTCGGTAGAGTTTCCACCCCACTGCCTCGTTTAAGTCACTGTACCCGCTCATTTGATAGCACAGCAGTGATTCATTATCAGCATCGCCGTACATGACTATCCCCAGGGCGAACGGCTCCACGGTGCGATAGCCGCCGTGATAGTAGAACTCGATGACCCGCCGCGCCTGTATCGAGGCCCAAAGAGTCCCCCTTATCTTATCCGTTTTACTGGAGATATTCAGCATTTCTCTGATAGTCCGCACTTACCAACCTCTTCTGGCGTCTCAAGAACACTCTAGATAAACAGATATTATTTGTCAATATTCAATTTTACACCAGTAGTATAATATATATTGAGGTGACGGCATTATGACGATAAAACGGCGTCCCAAGGTACTGAAGTCATTATCGGAGCTTATCTCACTTAAGGGAAAGCGGGCTTTAATCACCGGTTCGGCGGTGGGCATCGGCCGGGCGATGGCTCACCGGTTCGCCGAAGCTGGCGCCGACCTTGAACTGGTCGATATCAACACGCACGGACTGGGTGCCGTGAAGAAAGAGCTGGCGCAGTTCAACCACGAAGTTAATATTCATAAAGTGGATATCTCCTCCAGAGAGGCTATCGACTCTCTGTGGGAAGAGCTTAGCGGCAAAGAGCCGGACATACTGGTCAATAACGCCGGAGTCTACCCCTTCAAAAACTTCCTGGATACAGACGTTGCCTTCCTCAAGAGGGTGATGGACATCAACCTGCAATCGGCGTTCCTCATGTGCCAGCAGATGATAAGGCGAAGGCTAAAAAGGGGCGGCGTCATCATCAACATCAGCTCCATCGAAGCTATCATGCCCTTTGCCGAGGGACTGGTGGCCTATGATATCAGCAAGACGGGGGTCATCGGGCTGACACGTGGGCTGGCTAAAGAGTACGGACGGCACGGCTTCAGGATTAACGTTATTTTGCCCGGGGGCATCAATACTCCTGGTACCAGGGCGGTGGCTAAAGATATCTCCCAGTTCAAGTTCAGCCTGCTGAAGACCGGCTACGACTTTAAGGCGAGGCTGCCGATGAACCGGGGCGGCCAGCCGGATGAGGTGGCCCGCGTTGCCCTGTTCCTGGCCAGCGACATGTCCAGCTACGTTCATGGGGCTCTGGTGGCGGTGGATGGGGGATTTCTTTCGGCGTGAGGCCGGGCGACAACAAGGACTTTTTTTAAAAGGAAACAAATCGAGTGTGGGTAGCTTTGATTTGTTTTTAGAGTTATGTTAAGTATTTTGGAGTGTTATGGCTTATTGGACTCACCCCCTTACCCCCTCTCCGACCGGATTTTCTTTAAAGATGGTTACATCAGTTGGTCGGAGAGGGGGAATATTATGAGAGGTAGCTGCGCCCCCGTTCGGTACGCTCAGGGTAAACCCTCTCGCTGCGCACTCCCCTTAGGTTGATGGCAGTATATATAAAAAAGACACCGAATTTAATGAGATTATAAATGGGGATTGCCACGTCGTCCGCCTAAGGCGAACTCCTCGCAATGACGTGATGGGGACTCTGGATTCTGGCCTGCGCCAGAATGACAATGCGTTAAACCTGTCTCTTTACCTTACTTGAATCCTTCCCTTCGGCTTCGCCACAACCTCCCCGATAATTACCGCCTCAATCACACCCTCTGAGTGCAGTTTTTTCAGCAGCCGTGATGCTTTGGCTTTGGGCACGGCAATCAGCAGGCCGCCGGAGGTCTGGGGGTCGAAGAGAATGTCTTGAAGGTATTGAGGTACGCTGCCGTCAATATCCACCATGTTTTTACGGTAGTCCCGGTTGCGGTGCAGGCCGCCGGCAATCATACCAGATTCGGCATACTCTTTCGCCTCGGCGAAGATGGGAACGGCCGCCGAATCTATAACCATGCCCACATCCGTGCCTTCAATCATCTCGGCGGCGTGGCCAAGCAGACCGAAGCCGGTGATATCTTTGCAGGCGTTCACGCCGACCGCCAGCATGACCTCGGAAGCCGTACGGTTGAGGGTGGTCATGGACTTCACGATGCTGGCGATAGCTTCTTTACTGGCTGTGCCACGCTTGATGGCGGTGCTGATGATGCCCGTGCCCAGCGGCTTGGTCAAAATAAGTTTATCGCCGGGTTTTGACCCGGTGTTATGGACCACTTTAGCCGGGTGGATAGTGCCCGTCACCGAGAGCCCGTACTTAAGCTCGGGGTCGTCCACGGTATGGCCGCCGAGCAGAATCACACCCGCCTCATGCATCATGGCGAGTCCGCCTTTCAATACCTCCCGCAGGATAGAGAAGTCCATGGTGTCTTTTGGAAAGCAGACCACGTTCAATGCGGTCAAAGGTTTGCCACCCATGGCGTAGACATCACTCAGGGCATTGGCCACGGCAATCCGTCCGAAGTCGTAAGGGTCGTCGACAATCGGCGTAAAAAAGTCGACCGTCTGCACAATGGCGAGGTCAGCGGTGAGCTTATAGATTCCGGCGTCTTCCGCCCGCTCCATGCCCGCGATGAGATTGGGGTCGGACTGGAAAGGCAGGCCGGCCAGCACTTTAGCGAGGTCGCCCGGACCTATCTTGCAGGCTCAACCCGCGCCGCGAACGGTCTCGGTGAGGCGCAGCTTCTTTTTGTCAGGCATGATATTTACCTCTTCGTGGGTATTTTACTACTAAAGATTTTACATTTAACAGTTTACAAACAGACCATATCCGAAATTAGCATTGATTGAATGATCTTCAACATAGTGGTCGGTTTACCGACCTTCAACTTATCAGTCAGTTCAAAATAATCCAGGCAGGTGGTGCAGGCCAGTATCTCAACACCCTGTGCCTCTAGCTTTTTGAGATGGGCAAGCGCCCAGGAGCCTTCACAGACCAGACGTACGCCAGTATGCCAGAATACCAGAGCCGCCGGCTTATCCTGGCTCTCTTCGAGCAAGCGTAAGAAATTAGCCATGAGTATCATGCCGAGCTCGTCGTTACCTGTACCAATCACCCCGGACTGGACTAAAATAGTTTTAGACGGCATATTTCACCTCTTATTTCAACGACGAAGTTTTCTGCTTGATGTATTAGCGTTAATGCCATAAAATAGTCATGGGAGATTATAGCATAAGTATTTTCTTAGCGCAAGATAAGTTTTACTTATACCACTCTCAATAAGATGAACATTGAACACCTTTACACCTTCCAGGCGGTAGCCACGTTCGGTAGCTTTTCCGAGGTGGCTAAAAAGCTGGG
>JBGPRB010000010.1:0-27902 GCA_041489355.1 Dehalococcoidia bacterium | reverse complement strand
GACGTTCTCCATCCACTATGCCTCTTTGCGGAGCGTTTCCTCGAGAGCTCGTAATCCCAAGAGATGGCCATCAGTTCCGAAAACGCTCCCCTGCTTCTTCCCATTATCCTTCCTTCTCCAACAGCCGCCTCAGCGAGGCCAGGGCCCGATGCTGCAGAGACTTCACCGCTCCTTCGCTCTTCCCCATGACCCTGGCGACCTCGGCTATGGAAAGCTCACCGGCAAAACGAAGAGAAATAACCTCCTGCTGGGCCGTGGTCAGCTTCTTGGTCGCTACAACCAGCTCTTCAATTTCCATTTTACGTTCGGTCACATGCTTCGGGTCGCTGTCAGCATCTGCCCTGGATATCGACTCATCAAGAGGAACAGAAGCATGCCTCGTCTTCTTTCTCAGGTAATCAACTACCTGATTGTGCGCGATACGATACAGCCATGAGGCGAAGGGCATGCCCTTCCATCTGTAGGAAGAGATAGACTGAAGGGCATTGAGAAAGACCTGCTGAGTCATATCCTCCGCCTCTGTCCTGTCTCCTATTTTGAGAACTATGTAACGATAAATCCTATCGAAGTTCTCTTCATATAACTGAGTTAAAGCCACCTGGTCGCGCTGCTGCGCTCGCCGGATAAGGCTTTCCTCTTCCTGCACCTGACAACTCCCATCCAGAGCCGGACTGTTAATGAATTAGCCCGACCGGTAATATTGGTGTTACCCTGTGCATATAGTATAACGAACAGGTTTATAAAAAGATAGTTCATCATATTGCTATGTTTTGACATTTCGCTAACGGCCGGATATCATTATAAGTAGTACATTATGAACTAATGCCGATATCCTGATTTACAAGGAGGGGGAAATGCTTAAAAGAATCGCCATTAACACCCAAGCTGTACCTTTATCTCTCAGGCTCACCGATGTCCGCACCTATGGCATCATCGCTGTCTTCGTGGTGCTGAGCGTGCTGGTGCCCTGGGTGTTTCACCAGTTCCACCTGGCCGGCGCCACCTATCTCCCCATGCACTTCTTTATCTTCGCCGCCGCCCTGACCTGCGGCTGGCAAGCCGGGGTTATCGTCGGTCTGCTCACGGCCTTTGCCAGCTACGCCATCTCCGGAATGCCCGCCATAACCGTCCTGCCCCAGGTAGCCGTGGAGGTCACGGCCTACGGGCTGCTTGCCGGACTCCTGCGCCAGAAACTCAACCTGCGGGTGATATGGTCGTTACTGGGAGCTATGGCCGGCGGCCGCCTGGCGCTGCTGATAGCCGTCGTTATCGTACAGGCAATCAGCGGGAATGTTTACAGCCCGCTCGGCCCCGCCGCCACTTCCTATGCCGCGGTCTGGAACACTATTACGCAGTCGTGGCCCGGCATGCTCATCCAGCTTGCCCTGATTCCAGTGTCCTTCTGGGCAGTCGGACGCTATACCTCGAGGAAACAGTCAGAGTAGCCGATGTACACGGACCTGTTCAGCGCTTTCCTGGCCAGCGATGACACGCTAAGAATATACCAGGATGAAACGCTTGTGTTCTCGTCAGAAAAGGACCGGCTTCTGCCCCTGATGGAATTTATTGTCCTTCAGCAGAAGGACTCTGCGCAGCAGCCGGTTACTATATTCGATAAAATCATGGGCAATGCCGCCGCCCTGCTGGCAATAAAGGTAAACTGCCGGGAGGTCTATAGTCCTTTGGGCAGCGAACTCGCCGTCAGGACGCTGGAGCGATACGGCATCGAATACCACCTGAGCGAAATCGTACCCTATATTCAAAGACCGGACGGCAAGGGTATATGTCCCATGGAACAGCTATCGATTAACAAAGAGCCTGAGGGATTTTACCGGGAAATGAAAGCCCGTATTAATAAGAGTATTTAATAAACCTCACCCCTTCAGGGAGAACCCCTGCCCCCTCTCCTTTAAAGGAGAGGGATTATAAAATCCCCATTTGTCTCCATTTTCCAAAGGGGGACGATTTAACAGGTTAATATAATCACTAACTGAACCTGAAAGGAATCTCTATGGAAAAGATAAGACTGGGCAGGACAGGAATGATAGTAACGCGACTGGGTTTCGGCGGCATCCCCATCCAGAGGCTAAACGAAGACGATGCCGTTAAGGTCGTCAAGAGATGCCTTGACCTGGGCATCAATTACTTCGATACCGCCAACGGCTACTCCACCAGCGAGGAACGCATCGGGAAGGCTATAAAGGGACACCGCCAAGGCGTCTTCATCGCCACCAAGTCCGGCGCCCGCACGGGCGAAGATATAGAAAAAAACCTCGATTTGAGCCTCAAACGACTCGGTACCGACTATATCGACCTGTACCAGTTCCATGGGGTCAACGATAAGCCGACACTGGAAAAAATCCTCGACCCCGAAAACGGTCTTTATAAGGTCTTTGAAAAAGCGAAAAAAGCCGGGAAAATCCGTCACATCGGCATTACATCGCACCAGATGGACATGGCTAAAGCTATGGTGAAAACAGGCCGCTTCGAGACTATCATGTTCCCCTTTAACTTCATCACCAGCGAACCCGCCGATGAGCTTTTACCCCTGTGCCGGGAACATGACATGGGCTTCATCGTCATGAAGCCAATGGCCGGAGGTATGCTGGAAAACGCCGCCGTCGCTTTCAAATACCTCTTCCAGTTCCCTGATATCGTCATCATCCCCGGCATCCAGAAGGTACAAGAGATTGAAGAAATCGTCCAGATATATAACGGGTCGCACAAAATGACCGCCGCCGAACGGAAAAAGATGCAGCAGATGACGAAAGAACTGGGCACCCGGTTCTGCCGCCGCTGTGACTACTGCCAGCCATGTTCCCAGCAAATACCCATATCCATGATTATGACATTCCCCACGTTCGTCAAACGCCTGCCGCCGGACTGGTACTTGAAGGGCGGGTTTATCCCCGACGCTATGGCGAAAGCCGCCAGTTGCACGGAATGTGGCGAGTGCGAAGCTAGATGTCCGTTCCATCTGCCCATCAGGCAGATGATCAAAGAAAGCTATAATCTTTACGAACAGGTGAAAGCAACCCAGACCCGGTAGGTAAGCCTCCTGTATTTACTGGACAACAGTCCCCTCGATAGACTGCAATTTTCAGAAAAGCGCGAAGTAAGGAGGTTTACACATGGCAAAAAGTGAAAGAGCCGAATTAGAGAAATACTTCAGAAAGGGCGTGACCGCAGGAGAAACACCGCACGCCGAGGTTACCGCGCCGCGACTGGGGCTACACAGCGATAAAGACTTCGGTAACCTGAACTTTTCCATGAGCTGGTGGGCTATTACCTAATCGTTTGAAATGGTAGCGGATAACCATGCCCACGACTTTCCCCAGTTCCTGATTTTCGTGGGGGGCGACCTTACCAATATGACGGACCTGGGTGGAGCGGTCGAATTAACCCTGAGCCGAGACGGCAAAAAACTGGAAAAGTTCGTCATTACCGAGGCCACCACCGTCTATATTCCCGCGGGTCTTTACCACTGCCCGCTCAACTTCAAGAAAATAAACAACCCCAGGAAGCCCATCCTCTTCCACGACTTGTTTTTCTCGCCGGAGTACAAGCGGAAGGGCTAGCTTAAAAGTGTGTAAAGCACGCTTGATAAAAGGCGGAGGCCGCTTGCCTCCTTTTCTTTGGATAGCTTATCAGCCATTAGACAGGATATCAAACCGGTAAAACCGGATATAATAAATTAGCGGATATTCTTACTATACAGCCAGCCCCGTATTTTAAAAGATAAGCTCTTGACAAATTGCTCTTATTTTGTGCCTGCCCACTTTTATTTTTTATCCGGCTTTGTGAAATTTTTACCGACGATAACGGAATCGAAAGATTCTGCGAACATGATATGGCCGAACATAATCGGTTTATCCACCCTCTTGAAATTGAGCGGGCAATGCAGCACATTCCCCGGGACATATACCCATGTGGTATTGTTGATGACATGCATTTCCGCGTCCTTACCTTCACCAATCGTGAATTCGACCTCGGCTCCGAATTCTTTAAAATTCATGGGATCGCCACCGATAAAATACAGGATTTCTGCAACGGAATGTCTATGCCCTTCAGGTATCATTTTGAAGGCTTTAAAAATGGGACGCAGGACCTGTGTAAGAGGCTCATCCCACCCTTTAACACGTTCGTGCTGGCCTATGCCAATGTATACCGGCGCATCAGGAGGAGTCCCCGGGTGAATTACTCCCCAGGGTTCTTTTAAGAAATACTTATCATATTTTCCTTTAGGCATTTTTATCTCCTTCCATTATTTTCTCAGATACTATTACCTGCTCTCATTTAAACACAATATGGTCTCTAATTCAATTTGGATCAATATATTACGCTGTCGTCAGAGGATCGAAAAATCTTCTGCTAATTCAACATAATGAGTAATTGCTGCTCTATATTTGATCCCATTTTAGCCTTGGGAGGGAATGATAAACGTGCTAGTTCTTGAAATTTAACCTTATGACTTTTTGTTGGGTGCAGTGAGATTACACAGATCTCGATGGTGGGCGGTACTGTACGATACGTGGAACTTTTAAACTGGCTTTCGCTTTATCTATTTAGGAAATAAGTAACTTTCAGATGGATTGTTACTTGAAAATGAATAACATCCAAAGAGTTCTATTTAATGCCCGCTCTATCTCAGAGAGGCTCGATATTTCTTATTTACCTGCCCACCCTTATCGATCATCAACAGGGTGACCTTAAAATTTACGTTTTCAGTATATGCACCGCCACGGCTCCGGACTCCAGGCCGGTAACCTCGCCGCCGATGACGTGGGCCAGGCCTACTTTAGCGCTGGCAACCTGACGCCCGCCCGCCTGACCCCTTAGCTGCCAGACGAGCTCGGCTATTTGAGCCACGCCCGAGGCACTTACAGGGTGCCCCTTCGATAGCAAGCCGCCACTTGTATTTACCGGAAGCCTGCCTCCCAGTTCAGTAACGCCGTCCTCCAGAAGGCGTACCTCTTCGCCCCGCTTACAAAAACCCAGCTCTACGTAATGCAGCAACTCGTTGACGGCGAAAGCATCATGAAGCTCACAGACATCAACATCCTCAGGGCCGAGTCCAGCCATTTCGTAGGCGCTACGGGTGCATTTATAGGTCATATCGGAGAAAGTAATGTCCTCCCAGCGGAAAGAATAATCCCCGCTTTTTAATACCGAGGCGGCAATAAAGACAGGCTTGCGAGTATATCTTCCCGCCAGGTCACGGGAGGTCAGTATAACGGCGGCGGCTCCATCCGTCGCCGGGCAGCATTGCAGCAGGGTAATCGGCTCACAAATAGGCCGGGAATTGACTATTTCTTCAATAGTAAGCTCTTTCCGGTATTGCGAATACGGATTCAGGCATCCGTTCCGGTGGTTTTTGACAGAGACCTGAGCAATCTGTTCCAGGGAAACATTAAACATGTCCATATATCTTCTCTGCGAAAGGGCGAACCTGGCTACCATGTTCATACCCAGCTCTCCGGTGATGTCACCCCTGGCTGGCGGTATAAGCTTGCCGGCTACCGGGCTGGTAGTCATGGACTCGACGCCGACGACTATGCCCACGTCGTAGAGTCCGGAGGCTATGTCCCACCAGCCTTTCCTGAGAGCCGTAGCCCCGCCGGCACAGGCATTCTCGATATTGGTTAGCTCAATATCAGTAATACCTATCTCTCCCAGTACCGCCTGCCCGATAACCATGCCTCCGTAAAGATTGGCGCAATAGGCAAATTGCACATCCTGGGGAGTGATACCGGCATCCTGTACCGCCGCCCGGACGGCTTCGGCCCCGAGCTGATAGGGTAACTTCTCCGGCAGCTTCCCGAAAACCGTGCTGCCTGCTCCGATGATAGCTACTTCTCTCATTCTCTCAAGCTCCTCCGCCATTCACGGAAGGTCTGAAGACATATCCAATCACTTCCTTCTTTTCTTCCTCCCAGAGCGTTTCAAAATGCAATTCCATTTCCATCCCTGTTTCCAGCGGACGTTCCCGCCAGCCCCTGATCTGGCTGAATACCCTTACCCCCTCCGGCAGCTCTATCCAGCCGACCGCATAAGGGGATTCGAAGTGTTCGCTAGGCATGTGAACGATGGTATAAGTGTAGAGCTTTCCGTTCCGGCTCAGGTGCACCGGCTCGAGGTCCTGCCCCAGGCAGTTCAGGCATGTTTCTCTCCCGGGAAAGATTATCTGTCCGCACTGCCGGCACCTGGCTCCTATTAACGACCCCTTCCCGGCAGCCTCTTCAAATAGTCCCTCCCGGAAAGGAACCCTGTTTTTCATGCTATTCTCCTCGCATATTTCTTTAACAGTAGCCCTGAAGCTACAGCTCTACTTCCTTAAGGTCACTGGCAACAATCAATGTGGGTTCGGTTACCGCCTGAATGTCGTCGGGTGTTAAGCCGGGGGCCACTTCCTTCAGGAGCAGTCCCGC
The DNA here is from genome assembly GCA_041489355.1 of Dehalococcoidia bacterium. Lineage (GTDB taxonomy): Bacteria > Chloroflexota > Dehalococcoidia > Dehalococcoidales > RBG-16-60-22 > JBGPRB01. The sequence goes on along the minus strand of JBGPRB010000010.1, from coordinate 21,474 downwards.
CGATGTGACTTCGATGACGGCCATATCGGTGACAATCAATGATACGCACCTGCGCGCGGTTATCTCGTACCGGCATTCTTTAACTATCTTGAGGCTGCCGTCTCTGGTGGTGTGCGTCATAGCCACGATGATTCTTTTCGCCCCCGCGGCGAGGTCCATGGCTCCTCCGATAGCCGGAGGGAACCTGCCCGTCTTTATCCAGGCAACGACATCTCCGTTGTAGTCCTTCATATTACCTATTGCCCAGTTTGCCAGGTCGCCCTTCTCGGAGACTTCCAGCGCCCCGAGAACGCTGATATCGACATGGCCGCCCCGTATCATCGCAAAGGCTTCGTCATGGCTGAAGAAGCTCATTCCCGGCAGAGGGGTGACCGGCTGGAAGCTGGCGTTAAACAGATCCCAGTCGGCTTCTTCCAGAGAAGCCGTGCCGCCGTAGCCGAGCGCTCCGTTCTCAGTGTGGAACAGGACCACTCTGCCCTCGGCCACAAAGTTGCATGCCAGACTCGGTATGCCGCCGCCCAGGTTGACGACCATCCCATCCTGAAATTCTCTGGCCACGCGCATGGCTATGGTCTGCTCGTCCATTCTGACTTTAGGCGTGCTCATCACGGTTCCCCCTGTCTGACGACGATGCGGTCCACATATAAACCCGGCGTTACTATTGTTTCGGGATCCAGTTCGCCAAGCTCGACCACTCCGGCCACCTCCGCAACGGTGACATCAGCCGCCCCGGCCATGGTGGCGTTAAAAGTGCGGGACGTGCCTTTATAGACGAGATTGCCGTAACGGTCGGCTTGATAAGCCCAGATAAGGGCGAAGTCAGCCTTGATGGCATATTCGAGCAGGTACGGCCGACCGTCAATCTGCCTGACTTCTCTGTCCTTTTCTAAAAGTGTTCCCGTACCGGTGCCCGTGTAAAAGGCGGGGATGCCGGCCCGGGCAGCCCTGATTCTCTCGGCGAGGGTCCCCTGGGGGACAAGCTCTATTTCAATATCCTGGCCTTCCTGTAAAGCCTTAACGATGGGGAAAGGTTCCTGCAGGCGGTATATGGCCATGGCCGGAACGGAAGCAATCAGTTTACTGACCTGTCCGTTTTTTAACAATAACGAGCCGTCGGCATAGGACTCCGGCACCTGCATGGTCCGGGCGGCTGTCTTCTGGGCTTCCAGTCCGAGCACCGGCGCGTTACCGACCAGGGTAAGGCCCTTCACCGGCAGTTCGGACAGCGCTCTGAGCAGCATTGATGGCATGCCGCCCACGCAGCCGAAACCGCCGCACAGGATGACGGCACCGTCAAAAACATCGGCCAGCGCCTCCCGGGGACTTGCTACGATTTTATTCATTTTCCCCATACCCCGACCAGTCGCCGAAATACGAGAACGATTCATATTTGGGCGTGGGCCATGTGCCGTAAAACTCCAGGGTCTCGTCGCTGGGCTTCTTCTTCTGCCATTCTTTCTCGAACTCGCTATATTTCCTGCCCCTTGTCTTTCTATCCTTACTTTCCTGTTCGCGCAGTGACTTTGTTTTCTCCTCATCGACCGCCAGCCTTTTTTCATCGTAAACAACCTTATAGACATTCTTAGCGGCCCAGTGAGAGATTACCCCTTTCTCCAGGTCTTTCATTACCAGCGAGGGGTCGCGTTCAATCGGGTCTCCGTAGCCGCCGCCCCCGCCGGTGCCGCCGGCCACCAGGTCACCCTCTTTGGTGGGCTCCGCCACGCAGGGATATCCTCTTAAAGTGTAACGACCTTTAATCGCCTGCTCGTGGTAAAGCATCCTGGCTGAATTCGGTACATTGGCATCCGTATTGCGCAACATCTCGTCCATATTGGACTTTGAAATCGCCAGGAAGGGAAGCGCCGGGACGCCGTAGCCGCCAAAGAGTCCCTGAGTCAGTGTTATCTTGGAACCAAAGCCCCAGGTACCCAGCGCGGCACCGGGTACGGCGTGGATTTTTACAGCGTAATCCATGCCGACGCCACCCCGGTATTTGCCGTGGCCGCAGCTGTCCTGATGGAAGCCGCGGTATAAATAAAGGAACGGCAGGTGCGACTCCAGGCTTTCAACCTCTCCGGGCTCGGAAGTCATCGGCGCGAAGTAGGCCCCGGAAACATCCACGCCGTATTTATAGCTCCTGGCGCCAAACCCGATGCCGTTCATCTCCGCACCGGCATCGGCAAACGACTCCCCATACTGGTTCACGCCTCCGTAGGACAGGGTATCGAAACCACGGTTACCGGCACACTCGGTCCGGTCCGGGCTGGCGGCATAGACCAGGTTCTGAAGCACGTATTGCACGGCCAGGGAGCCTGCCTCGTGGACATAAGCGCAGCCAGCTTTCGGGGACTCGCGGCTGGCATTGACGATAGTGCCATCCGGCATTTTGAAGGACATGGGCTCCAGGATACCTGAATTATGAGGTAAATCGTAGAACAGGTGACCCAGCAGGTAAACCGTGTTGACGCCGATAACTCCCGTTCCCGGGGAATTGGCCACGCGGTCCATTACCTCCGGCGAGGTGCCGTCATAATCAAAGTAGAGATGATCGCCTTTTTTCTCCAGCGTAACGGCTACCTTCGTCAGCCGGTGCAGTATGCCCACGGCGTCAATGAACTGGACAAAGTTGAACTTACCGTCAGTCCAGGTGCTGATACGCTTCCGGGCAGCTTCACCGGTAATCTGAATAACGTACCTCAGAACCCCTATCATGTACTCGGGTGAATATTTTTCAATAACGGGCATCAAGCGTTTCTCAACCACTCTCAAGCAGGCCATCCTCGCCTTGATATCCAGAGTCATTGCCCGGGGGTCTCGTACCATATGATTGAAATAATTGAGGACGTCTTCTTTAAGCCGGTAGTTCTCCGCTATTTTCAAAGCGGGGACCTGCAGTCCCTCGTCATACATGCTTCTGGAGCCGGTGGGCATGCCGCCGGGTTCGCAGGCGCCGCATTCCCCGGTATGGACAACCGCTCCTATCCAGCAGATTAGCTTACCCTTGTAGAATATCGGAGCATATATCCCCATATCCGGGGGATGCGTACCGCGGATGTAGGGCGAATTGCAGAAGAATGCGTCTCCCGGCTTTACGCCAACGCTGGGGTCGTTCAGCCAGTACTTCATAATATATTTTACGTCTGTCGAACCCAGCACCGAATGAAAATACAGGCCTGAAGCACAGACAGCGCTGTCCCCCTGCCTGGTATAAATGGCCGCGGCCGTATCCCCCCAGCGGCACCCGGTACTGGCACCGAGCTTGACGAGGGTCTCGTTGCCCTCGGACGTGATGGTATGTAGCTTATGGAGGAAAATACCCGCTGATGTGGGCTCGATATCCTTCATATTTTCCAGTTCTTCCTCGGTGGGAGGTTCCGGATGAAGTCGTTTACTGATTTCATAATCTATGGCACCTGGCATTGACGTCCTCCTCTTTTTTATTCAAACCCGGGAGAAAATCAGAGGTTGTAAGTAATCATCCCGTAGAGTTCCGGGGCCATCGTAAAGGTCCAGCCGGGCTCGATGACAACGGTGGTATTTTCCGATTCAATGACCGCCGGGCCTTCCAGTACGTTGCCCGCGTGCAGCAAGTCCCACTGGTAGATATTCGTGTTTTTATACCCGCCGAGTTTTTCCCAGTAGGCGTCTCTCTGCTCCTTGAGGGCAGCTCTGGCTGATTTTTCGCCAACAGCCTCATGTTGCGTCAGCGTGAAGTGCGGCAGGGGTAGATGCACGAACAGGCGGTAGGTTTCAACCTCGACGCCTCCCTGCGGAAATGCGGCTTCGGCACTGTACATCCGGCTGAACTCTTCCGTAAAGCGGTTACATACCTTTTTCACGTCGTCGGTACTGTGTATGAACAGGAGCGGCGACTTGATAGGTGTATAGCGCCACTGCATACCGTATCTCATTTCAAGTTCCAGACGGAAATTCGCCTGCTCCTCTTTGAATCCCTCAAGGATGATATCCCTGATGGCCAGCTCTTTTAGCTCATTTACAATGGAGTTAAACATGTCAAAATCAGAGAAGTAGGTGCCCTTGGCGTAGTCAAAGAGCCTGGTGTTCCTTGACTTCTCATAGCTGTGAACAACATCCAGCGTGGATGCGCCGTAAGCCCCCGCCACTGAAGATATCGGCGGGACAATAATTTTACTCATTTCGGCGGCAGCGGCTAGCCCGCAGCAGTGCCCCGGTCCAGCCCCACCACCGGCGAATATCGTAAATTCGGAAGGCTCATACCCTTTAAGAGCCACCTCTTTGAATATCTCGTTACCCATCTTGGCATCGATGACCTTCTTAATCATCATGGCCGTAGTAACTTCATCTAACCCGGATTTATTGCCCAGCTCTTTGAGGGCCTTAAATGCCTTCTCCTTATTGAGCTTGAATTTACCGCCCAGAAAATAGTCCGGATTTACATAGCCCAGAACGACGTCGGCATCGGTGACGGTGGCGCTTTCTCCTCCGAGGTCATAGCATGCCGGACCGGGCATGGAGCGGGCACTGGCCGGCCCCACCTCCAGCCGATTACCCAGTAGCGGGTTTAGCCAGGCTATCGAGCCGCCACCGGCGCCGATTGACGTTATCTTTATGGCCGTTATCTGTGTCCGCCAGCGGTCAACCGTGGGATAAAGGTCGTAATGTGTAATACTGCCGTCGGTGATAAGGCCGATGTCAAAGCTCGTACCGCCAGCATCGGTAAAGACAACATCAGGCATGTTAACACCGCTGCAGAGTTGAGCCGCTCCGCATAGTCCGCTGACCGGGCTGGCCCCATAGGTGGCTATCGCCCTGGTCCTGGCCACCTTGGCACAACCGCCGACATTATCGCAGAGGAGCAGCGGCTTCTTATAGCCCCGGTCAAGCAGGTCGCTGCACAGAGCTGATATCTGCTCGACAAAGCCAACATGGATATAGGCGTTGACTATGGCCGTCATCGTTCTGACATATTCGCCTTCTTTGGGCGAAATCTCAGAAGACAGAATGATAGGCATATTTCCCAGGTAGACCTCAGGGAATTCCTCCTCAATAATGCTTCTGATTTGCTTTTCGTGCACCGGATTGATATATGACCACAGGAGGCTGACCACAAAACCGCGCACGCCCTGGTCTACCAGGTATCTGAGCTGTTCCAGGACATCCTCTTTTACCAGTGGCATAACGACATTACCGGCGTAATCGATGCGCTCTCTAACGCCCACCACCAGCCTGCGGGGAATGAGGGGCTCCGGCTTCTCAATCGAGGTAACATCCTGGACATCAGAAGCAGGCAGGCCGTCGGCCCATTGCCGTCCCCGGCCTATGAAGATGGTATCCTCAAACCCGCGTGTCGTAATCAGTCCCAGTTTGGGTCCCGTATGCTCAATAAGTATATTGGTGCCGATGGTTGTGCAGTACTTGATGACATCCGTATCCACCAGGAATTGTTCCAGCGTCTTCCCATCTTTTTCGGCACATTCTTCCAGCCCTCTGACAAACCCTACCCCGAGTTCATAAGCGGTAGTCGGTACCTTGGTGGTGATATATTTATCCTCTTTAGCCACAAAGAAGTCCATGAACGTGCCGCCGACATCAACGTTGACAGAGTATCCCATCCTTTTTCCTCCTGCGTTACTTTTTAGGCATTCTGTATCTTGGCTGCTAAATCGTGGAGAATCTCCAGAGGTATATCATATGGAATTTCCCCATCGCTGACATAGAAAAATCCGGTTGGCCTGTGCTTGCTCACGAACCGGCTGATGACCGCGAACTGCTCCCCTGATCCGGCCTGGTTTTCCACCGGTAGCGGCAGACCGAAGGAAAGTTTCAGTGAGCCGGACAATTTTTGTAAATATGCCATGTCATCATCACTGACCCTCCTGCCCAGCAGGATTAGCCCGCCCGGTCCTATCATCCTGTGCAGGTCGGTTATAAAGCCCAGCTCGATATCTTTCACAATAAGCGCAGGGTAGCCGTTGTAATGCTTTACCAGGTTGAACAGCGTGGTAAAGACATCCGTATACGGTTTGTTGTGTGCCAGCAGTTCATCATGGTAGTCCGCACCGAGAAGGTCTTCCCTGAAGAACACGGCATCAACCCTCAACTCACACAGACTTCTAACCATTTTTTTAAGGAAGCTTCCTGCCAGAGCAATAACATTTTCAACGTTTTCTTTTCCACCGCCCGTCAGGGTCCTGGCTAAAGAACAGGGGCCAGAGAGAGTACTGATGACAGCCACGTCTTTGCCTTTTGACATGACGATACGTTTGGTAGTTTCCAGTAAAATCTGGATGCGGCTGCTTTCTTCAGGGTTGGCTTCCCGCAGCTCAATCTGGCGGCAGCTCGTGACTCTCGGGGTGACATAGTCTCCAGGCCAATCCAGTTCACAGCCAAAAACCTCAGCCTCGATGGTAGCATCGTAGTGATTAACTATGCCATCATACTTAAACAATTCACAGGCCTCTTCCAGCGAATGCACATAGTAGCTGACGTCTGCCACCATATCCTGCAGGGGTATCTGCCCTATTTTAGCGGCAAGTCCGTAAACGAAAGGAATAAATACCGGCCTTTCGCTGTTCATCAGTTTGAGAGTATTTCTGAAGGCAGTTTTTGAATTCATTTCGTTTGTTTGGCGGCCCTTTCCTTTAGCTTGTCAATATCGAGCTCTATTTCCGTGACAATGGGATGGCCTGGCGGTAGATATTGAACCGTCATGATAGCGCCGCATTCCGGGCAATAGAATTCTACCACTCTCATGAAATCAGGGTCCGGGGCATAGGAAATCGCGTCCGAATCCTGTTTAATGGGAATCGGCGGCCCGTATATCTCGCTGGCTGGCCTTTCGTAAACCAGGCAACCCTTGAGATACGATTCTCTGGCCGAGTGTATTTCGGCATGACAGCTACTGCAGCACCACATCTCCTTATCCAGGTCAATTTCTACGGTTTCGGTAATGCGCATTTTCGTCATAGTTAAGCCTCCCCTAGAACACCATGCGAGTATTCGCTGATGAAATATGACTTATTGGCTGGTATAACATATGTTGTGTCTTTGGCTTCAATGACCGCCGGGCCGATAACCCTGTTGCCCGGGACCAGCAACTCGCGGTTATAAATACGGGTCCTGCGGTAACCAACTTCCGGCGACCAGAAGACGTCCCGCTCCCCCCTTAAAGCACCGCCGGGGTCTTCGCTACCCAGTGGACGAGGGGTCAGTTCGTAGTGTGGCATGGGTACGAAGGCGTTCAGTATAACGGTGGAAATAGTCACTTTAGCCGACCTCTTTTTGCCGGGTCGACCAAACTGAGCACAGAGTTTTTTAACATCTTCCTCGGAGCCTAGCTGTGTCTTGTCCAGTCTGGTATTGTACTCAGCCAGCGCACCGTCTCCGATAAGCTCCAGATAATAGCCGGCATTATCAGCCGAGAAGCCCTCCCCCTCGATATCTCTCCTGGCCACATTCATCAGCTGGGCTAAGGTCTGGTTGATCTGCTTTAAGTCCCTCAAATAATTAACGCCGTCAAAGAGGGTGAGCGGTAAATATTTTGAATAGCGATGAAGCAAATCAGTCGTCGAAAAACCGAAGGCGCAGAACGTGGAGGCATAGGGGCTGGCTAATATTCGGCCGAATTTCAGACCGCTGGTGAAGCCAGCATAGCGTGTCGGACCGCCACCTCCGAAGGCCACCAGGGCAAAATCGCTTAGTTTACCCAGCTCAATCCCTTTCTCTTTCAAGAACTGCATAATCTCTTTCTGGATATTTTTTTCCGTGGTTTCCTTGATAAGGTAGGCTGCTTCTTCTACCGTGATTTTCATAGGGTCGGCAATTCTTCTTTTGATTGATGCAATCGCTTTTTCTTTATTCAGCTGGACCCTGCCACCGAGGAAATTACCGGGGTCAATAAAGCCCAGAGTTACGTCAGCGTCTGTGACGGTGGGTTCCGTGCCACCGCGGTTAAAGCAGGCCGGGCCAGGGCTGGCGCCGGCGCTCCTGGGTCCTATCAGAAGACCTCCTGAATCACTCAGCTTGACAATAGAACAACCGCCTAAACCCACCGAGTGGGTGACAATCATGGGAACGCTTACGGGAAGGTCGGATATAACAGGGTTCAGCGTGTAGTTATGGCTGCCGCCACGAATGATACCGATGTCCAGGCTGGTACCCCCCACGTCAACGGATACTATCTCGGTGAAGCCGTGGGCCTTCCCCACCAGTTCGGCGCCAAAGACTCCTAAAACGGGACCTGATGAATAGGTATCGATGGCTCTTGTTTTGGCAACTCTGGCGGTACCTCCGTGCGAATGCCCCACCATCAGTGGCCGCGTGTAAAGATTTGCCCTCAGGTCGTCCTCCGCCCGGTAAAGATACCTGACCATGGCATCGTGTATATACCCGTTTAATACGGCGGCATTAGTACGATAAAAAGCGTTTGGCTGGTCCGAAATATCAGAAGCCAGAAGTACTCTTATACTCCCCAGGAAAAAGCTGGGGGATTGTTCCTTGATGATGGCCCTTATCTGTTTTTCATGTGCGGGGTTGACATGCGCGTTGTTCAGACTGACGACGATGGCACGGGCACCCATATCCGTCAAATGCTGCATCTTGACCAACAGGTCTTCAGTATCGATGGGCTTTACTACTTTACCCTTATCGTCAATCTCTTCGATTACCTCGTCAATCATGTCCCTGGTGATGAAAGAAAATATCGGCTCTACCGCCCTGGCATCACTGGAATAAAGCAATTCCTTAAATCCCTGGCTCACCAGTAGCCCGATTTTCGCTCCCAATCTCTGGATTATCGTGTTAACGCTAACGGTGGTTGAATACCTTACAATATCGGTATCCGCCAGCATGTCCTGTACCGAAATGCCGAATTGCCGGGCGCCTTCTCTTATACAGTCGGCCAGACAGACCGTAAGGTCATGAGGCGTCGTTAATACCTTGACTGTCCTCAGGTCTCCATTACGGGTTATAAAACCGTCCGTAAATGTGCCCCCGGTATCAACACCAATCATGAATGACATTTTTACTCCTCCGGCAAACTGGAATCTTTGAAAAATTTAAATTGTTTTGATAATATATATCATATACTAAAAAGTAGTGTCAAGTGTTACTTTCACATATCTTACTTTATTATTTAAGAGAATTTTTTGAATATAATTTTACTGTTTGTTAGAATATTTCAGGGATAAAAAAGATTGTAAAAATAGGAGATATTGTGAGAGGTCATTCGGAAAGGCTGGACTCCCTGGCCAAGCGCCTCAGGATTCAGGCTAATGATTTGAGATTTGATAATTTCCTGTCTTTTATCTACACATCCGAAATTGTTAACCAGTATCTGGACACGGAGTTGAGGAAATTTGGCCTCAACCGGACACAGATGAGTATCCTGCACATTTTGATAGTGCGTGGTGGAACCCTGACACCGACCGAACTTAGCCGCAGGATAATACGGTCTAAACATGCTACCACTAAAGCCGTTGATAGCCTTGAGAAACCGGGACTGACTAAAAGCGCCGGGACAAAGCGTGATCGCCGGCTAAGAAGGGTTACCATAACCGAAAAGGGGTTAGACCTGGTGGAGCAAACTATGTCTCTCAGGCACACTATTGGCTCTCAAGCTATGCAGTGCCTGGAGCAGGAAGATGCAGAATCATTCCAGACCATTTTAAGAAGATTCAGGAAACATGTAATTCAACTTATGGGAAAGTCCCCGGATTCTCCATAATCTTCACCGGTCGATTAGACCATGATATATCTCAAGCGTCATCCGTATATCCACAGGAATACAGAAGAAGGAGGGTGTAAATGTCGGAGAGTGTTATGGAAAAGGCTTATCAACTGGGTAAAAAGTACGAGCAGACTTATAAGGGATGCAGCCAATGTGTAATTGCCGCTCTCCAGGATGCCTTTAACATCAGGAATGATGACGTCTTCAAGGCGGCGACCGGCCTGGTCGCCGGGGGAGGCGCTTGCATTGATGGTAGCTGTGGAGCTTACGCCGGAGCCATCATGGTGCTGAGTTCCCTGCTGGGTAGACAAAGAGATGACTTTGCCGACACTGCCGGAGTCCTGTTCAGGAACTTCGAGCTGGTACAGAAACTCAGGGTAAAGTTTATCCAGGAGTATGGCTCGGTAATCTGTCGCAACATTCAGACGAAGCTATTCGGCAGGCCCTATTATCTCGCTGACATGGATGACTTTGAGAAGTTTGAGAAGGCCGGTGGGCACGATGTACACTGCCCGGAGGTAGTCGGGAAAGCAGCTCGCTGGGCAGCCGAAATTATAAGTGAAGCAGACCTGGTGCCATAGCATAAACGACTTCTTAACGGCGGGGCCTGTTTTATCATAAGGCAGGGGATAGGCATAAAATACGCAGGTTGCCAGAGAAAATGGCAGCCCGCGTTTTTCCTTTTATTCCGGGAGTCTTTGAAGGGGATGGAGGCGACGACCGGATTCGACCCGGTGAATAGGGGTTTTGCAGACCGCCGTAGGTCATCCCTCGTGGTATTTTTAAGTGTTTTACAGCTCCATTTCGTATCTGGCATAGGGCACCATGAAGGCTTTTTCTGCTGCCTGGTGATGCCCCGTGTCGTACCGTTCGTTAGCAAAATGTTAGCAAAAGGGCTTATGGTTAACGCCAGTTCGAGTTTCGTATGGTAGGCCGTGCCGGTCAAAATCAAGAACTTTTACAGCTTGCCTCGGACTCACCATTTAGCTAAATCCTCTCATGTTCCAGCAGTCACAACCTGACGAGATGTGTCATGGAAAGCTGATAGCTGAGCTGCTCTACAAGAGATATTCACGACTTAAACCGAAGCAAATATATTGATTTTAAAATTACATAAGTAATATAATCGCATATAACCACACAAGCTCCTCAGGAATTACATGCCTGATTATTATTTATGAGAGGTAATTATCATGTCAGACGGAATAAGTAAGTTGGTTACAGGTGGCGCGGTGGAAACGCGAGTCAGGAGTGTCGGGTTTTTGGGTCTACCCGGCGGCGGAGCTGAAGGGGTAGTCGATGTTAAGAATGGCAAAATAGTCAGGATAAGGCCATTACACTATGATTGGAAATATGATAAGAATGATTTAAATCCCTGGAAGCTGGCGAAGAATGGTAAAACCCTGGAACCACTAATGAAATCGCTGCCTGGCACTTTTTCACTGGCCTACAAAAAGCGGGTCTATTCTCCCAACCGGATTAAGTACCCCTTGAAAAGGGTTGATTGGGACCCCAATGGTGAGAGAAACCCGCAGAACCGGGGGAAGAGCAAATACAGGCGAATCACCTGGGACGAGGCTACTAATATTATCGCCAGCGAAATAAAGCGGATACATAAAGAATACGGCCCGCTGGCGATACTGACGCAGCAGGAAGGACACGGGGAGAACAAGTGGCTGCAAGGTCCTCACGGCATGCCAACATTACTTCTCAGGAAAATGGGCGGTTACACGCAGCAGATTAGGAATGCGGATAGCTGGGAGGGGTGGTACTACGGCGCCGAACACGTGTGGGGACAGGGACTTTTCGGGCACTATTTCCCGGCAAAAAATGTATTGAAAGATATTATCGATAACTGCGCTCTGCTCCTGATCTGGGGAGGCGACCCGGAAACAACAACCTGGGGGTTTTGTGGACAGCTTGCCAGCCGGGTATCCTATTTCTGGACGGAAATCGGTATCAAACAGGTCTATATCTGCCCCGAACTGAACTACGGCGCTGCTGTTCATGCCGATAAGTGGATTCCGATACTGCCCAACACCGATGCCGCCCTGCAACTTGCGATAATTTATACCTGGATAAAAGAAGGTACTTATAACAAAGACTATGTTGCCACCCACGCTGTCGGCTTCGATAAGGTAGAAGCCTACGTTATGGGTAAGGAGGACGGGGTGCCCAAGACACCCGGATGGGCTTCCCCCAGGTGCGGCGTCCCGGAGTGGACGATTAAGGCTCTGGCCAGGGAATTCGCCACCAGGATAACGTCAATAGTCCACTTCTTTGGTGGCGGTCTTATACGCGGGCCCTGGTCCAGTGAACCTGCACGGCTGGAATGCATAATGCTGGGGATGCAGGGGCTGGGCGGTCCCGGTGTTCACCAGTGCCAGATAACCTGGCACGGGACGCCCAGAAGCGAGAAAGCGCCAAAAAACGTTCTTTACACCTTCGGCTCATCCGGTAGCGGTATCGAATACGACTTCGAGAGCCGGGTAATGTACCCCATGAGGGGCAACAGCCGCGTCAACCAGAAACAGTTTTTCCCCAAGACCATGTTCCATGAAGCCATCCTTAATCCACCCTGTAGCTGGTATGGCAAGAGTCAGTGCTCGGCGCCGCCTGAAGACCAGTTTATCCAGTACAGATACCCAGCTGAGGGTTGCCCTGAAATCCACATGGTCTGGACGGATAGCCCCTGTATGTCCACCTGCTGGAACCAGGGAACGAAGAACGTGGAGGCATTAAGAAGCCCGAAGATAGAGTTCGTTGTCCACCAGCACCCGTGGCTTGAGAACGATTGTCTTTATGCCGATATAATACTGCCGGCATGTACCACATATGAAGTGGACGATATGATGCCGAACTACTGGCCGGGGCTGCAGTTTAGCAACGTGATGTTCCAGAAGCAGGCCATCAAGCCCATCGGCGAGTCCAAGAGCGACTACGAGATAACGCTGGAGATAGCCAGGAAGCTAGGGATGGAAGAGGCGGTTACGGAGGGTAAGAGCCTGGAAGAGTGGTTTAAATGGACTTATGAGAGTCTGGGGCTGCCGGATATAATCAGTTGGGAGGACTTCAAAGAAAAGGAGTATTACGTTTTCCCCACCGCGAAGGACTGGGAAAAAGATCCGCCCGGCTTTAGACTATTCTACGAAGACCCAGAGAAGAACCCACTGCCCACGCCTTCCGGCAAGCTGGAGTTCTACTCAGAGAGATTGGCCCGACATTTCCCCGATGACCTGGAAAGGCCGCCGATACCGAAGTGGATTGAAAAAGGTGAAACCCATGACGAAAGGCTCTCAAGTGAAAGGGCTGCGAAGTATCCCCTGCTCATGATGTCCAATCACCCAAGGTGGAGGATGCACGCCGAGTGCGACGATATCACCTGGACAAGGGAAATCCCGACCTGTAAGGTCAAGGGCTGGGACGGCTACATGTACGAGCCCCTCTGGATGCACCCTTCGACCGCCGAAACAAGAGGCATCAAGGATGGCGACATCGTTACGGTCTACAATGAGAGGGGGTCTGTTCTCTGTGGGGCGCGAGTATGGGAGCGTATCATGCCCGGAGTGTCATATGTGGACCATGGCTCCAGGGTTGACTGGATTATCCCGGGAGAGCTCGACCGGGGAGGCGCCATCAACCTCATCTCTCCCGAGAAGACGGTCTCCAAGAATTGCCCCGGAATGGCCAGCAGCGGTTACCTGGTTGAAGTCGAGAAGGTTACCATGGCTCAAATGGAGGAGTGGAGGAAGCAGTATCCCGAAGCCTTCGAAAGAGAATACGACCCGGCTTCCGGACTGCGCTTTAACGCCTGGGTTGAAGGCGGCACAGAATAAGGGTTTATGTAATATGCCGTGATTACACTAAACAAAACTGACGAATGTGCAATTCGATACCAGTTGCGTCTCTCAGCAAGATATTAGACTCTAACGAAATCTCGCCCGATGAGGTAGAATACGAGGGGAATGAATTGAACGGGTTTCAGTAATGCTGAAAGCGAAGGACTTGAAGCCAGATTCGCTGTGCCTCCCAAGCAAGGTATATGGCGTTGACTTCAGCGGCGCAAAGAAAGCCGGCAGCAAGATTTGGATCGCCAGTGCTCTCATCGTAAGAGACGTACTGAAAATCGAAGACTGTTTTCAGGCAAAGGACCTGCCTGGTTCTTCTGCCGAGCGTGACTCATGCCTGCAACCGCTCTGCCATTTCATCAGCTCACAGAAAGCGTGTGCCTTCGGCCTTGATTTTCCCTTCGGCCTGCCAAAGAAGGTTATCAAAGCGAATAGCTGGGAAGAATTTGTACTCTCCTTTGGTAATCACTACCCTGATCCCGAGCAGTTCAGAGAAATCTGCTGGGTGGTTGCTGGCAACTGTGAAGAGAGGCGAGACACAGACAGAACTAGTCAGACACCCTTTTCTCCGTATAACCGCCGGCTTTATCGACAAACCTACTATGGAATCCGTGACGTGCTCGCTCCATTGGTACGGGACCAATTGATATGTGTCCTCCCCATGCAAAGAATGTCACCAAGCAGGCCGTGGCTCTTCGAAATCTGTCCTGCATCTACGCTAAGGCGAATGGGTCTGCGCCAGCCGTACAAAGGGCATGACAAAGACAAGAGAGCGATCCGGGCACACATTCTGGAAGGAATTGAGAAGACCGGGGCTGTCATAATCAAGCCTTCAGCACTACGATCGAAGATCTTGGATGATCCAGACGGTGATGCCCTCGACAGTGTCATTGCCGTGTTTGCTACCTTCCGGGCAGTTCGCAACCTGGCCCGCTCCTTTGTCCTAAGGATCGACCCTTATGTGCTTGAAGGATACGTTTATGTATAGATGCCTCGTATAGCGGTGGTCGAATCAGCAGTGGCCTGCGCGGCGAACAATCCTCGGTTTTGTTAACTGAAATGCGATAGAGTTGACCTCATCAGCGAAGGATACTCCGCTATCGAAATTGCGCCTTGTATGATAGTCAGGCATTTGGTTGCTTTCTGACTGCTTGCCACTTGCACCGGTGTGTTAAAATCAGGATGATATGAAAATCACGCACCCGGGGGATGGCTCATGAGAATCACTGCGAATGGTATATCCATAAACTATGAAATACACGGCAGAGGCGAGAACCTTGTTTTGATTCATGGAGCCGGGGACAATCTTAAGATGTGGTATCACCAGGTACCGGTGCTTTCCCACAGGTATCGCGTTATTACCATGGATATCAGGGGACACGGCCAAACCGAGAGCCCTGAAGGCAGCTATTCGGTTCCGCTCTTCGCCGAAGATGTCTATGAATTGATAAAGACCATTGGTATCAAGAAGGCCTATTTTCTCGGTTATTCCATGGGAGGTGGGATTGCCCTCGGGGTGGCGCTTCAATATCCGGAAATGGTCAGGGCGCTCATCCTAGCCAATACCCCCGTCGGCTCACCGCCTTTCCCGTTCTTCTTGGAGCGGCAACGCTCGAACGCCGAATTACTGGCAAAGGGAGATATAAAGACAGTGGCCGAGAATATGACCACCGATGCCTTTTCCCCGGGTTTCAGGTCGAGGAACTCGGCTGAGTTCGAAAGGTATATGAAGGTAAAATTGCAGAACGGGGTTGTTGGCATGAGCAGAATGTCGGGTTCCTCCAGAGCTCCCGGCTCCGCTCAGAGAGCGGCTCCAGACCTGAGTAAATTACAGTGCCCGGTCTTAATGATACTGGGAGAAAATGATGTCTACATGGATGTTGGGCAGGTCAAGCAGGCCGGGAAGCGAATACCCGGTGCCCGGCTGGTGATACTGCCGACAGGGCATGCCTCCGCAATCGAATCACCGGAGAGGTTTAACACCGCCGTTCTTGACTTCCTTTCCGGTTGTTAGGATTAGATAATAGTCGAAGCGGCGGGGTAGAAAAACAAATTAAGACCGCGAAGGAGTAAAATTATGACTGTACAAAATTTAGACCAAGAAAAGTGTACCGGGTGTGGGATATGTGTCGCATGCTGCCCGATGGACGTGCTGCGGATAGATGAGGAGACTGGAAAGGTAAAGGCAGAATATCCTCAGGACTGCGTGGCCTGCTGGACCTGCGAGTCTTTCTGCCCCCTCGACTGCATTGATATTTCACCGGAGCGGGGGAGGGGGGAACTGGTATCTCCTTATTAGGCGGATTCACACGCTTTATCAGAATATTGCGCAGTCTGAGCTGGAGGATGAGTATGAAAA
This sequence comes from Dehalococcoidia bacterium, assembly GCA_041489355.1. Classification (GTDB taxonomy): domain Bacteria; phylum Chloroflexota; class Dehalococcoidia; order Dehalococcoidales; family RBG-16-60-22; genus JBGPRB01. Next base: position 5,558 of record JBGPRB010000010.1, on the reverse strand, counting down.
ATATCGACCAACTGGGAACGGTGATAACCACGGATGTGCTGGTACTCGGTGCCGGCGGCGCCGGTATGTGCGCGGCGCTTAAAGCCAGAGAAAGCAATGTGGATGTGCTGGTGCTGGATAAATGCGGCATAGGCTGGGCCGGTCAGGTGCCAATCGGGGGCGGTATCGTCGCCTACGTGCCCCCCGGGGAGGTCGAGGAGTGGCACCGGAGAGTAACCGAGGGCGGGGACTATTTTAATAATCAGGACTGGACCTACGCCTTTCTCGGAGATATACACAGGTCTACGATGGAACTCGCAAACCTGGGGGTGCCTTTTCTCAAGGAAAAGGGGGAGATAGTCCGTGTCGCCTGGGAGAAGGGTGTGTATATGACACTCTTCGACGCCCCGAAGTCACTGGTAGCCCTGAAGAAAACGGCCAAGGCCAGAGGCATAAGGATGATGGATAAAGTTTACGCCGTTGACCTTCTACAACGTGATGGCCGGGTGGTGGGTGCGGTTGGTCTGGGGCTGGTAGATGGTAAGACCTATATCTTCGATGCCAAGGCAGTGATTATTGCCACGGGCGGCTGCGGTTTTATGCATGAGAAGACATACAGCTTTTGCCTCGGCGAAGGGCCGGCCATGGGCTACCGGGCCGGAGCGCAGTTGATTAACGCCGAGTTCGCGGGAGGCTATGTCTACGGTGCCAGAGCTATCGGCAAGCAGTTCGTCGGGATACATTACTACCTCTACCTGGAGAATGCTATGGGCGAAAAGATCATGGAGAAACACTACCCGGACCTGATGAAGGGCCGGCGGGCGATATATACCCACGACCACCGGGTCATTGATGCCATTCTCAAAGAGGTAGAGGCGGGGCGCGGCCCCATCTACCTAAATTTAAGGAATCTTACCCCCGAGGAGCACAAAGATATCGCCGAGGACCGCATCGCGGACCTTACGCAGATAATGGCCAACGACAACCTGAGTCTCCTGAAGGATAAAGCCGGCATAGACCCGGCGAAAGAAAAAATCGAGATGCAGCCGCTGTATCTCCACGGGGGTGGAGGACTGAGGGTGGACTTGGAGTGCCGCACCACGCTGGACGGCCTGTGGGCGGCCGGTGCAGCTTCCAGCACGAGCTGGTCCGGTGGTGGAGGGACCCATCCGGGGGGCGTCGGCATCGCGTCTGCCATGGTGACCGGGTTCAGGGCAGGGGAGAGCGCCGGGAGGTACGCCGCCGCGGGACAGCGGCGAAAAATCGACTTTGCTGAAGCGAAGAAGATAGTGGAAAGGATTTTCACGCCAATGCGCCAAACCGGTGACCTGGACGCTTCCGACGTTGTCTACAGGGTGCACGAAGCGGTGGTCCCGATAAAGTATAGTCTGAAGCGTGAGGCAGGCAGGATGAAAAAGGCAATGGGGATTGTCCAGGATGCCAGGGATAAGCTGGCCAGAGTTAGCGCCGCTAATTACCACGACCTTGCCCGCTACCACCAGGCGGAAAGCATGATCATGGCCGCAGATTTCACCTTTAGAGCAGCGATGATGCGTGAGGAGAGTCGTGCCAACCACCATCGTGAAGACTTTCCCGCCCGTGACGATAAGAACTGGTTCAAATGGATACTGGTCCAGAAGAAGGATAGCGCCCTGGTTCTTTCCACCGTACCGATACCGGTGGAAAAGTATAGACTTCAACCCCATTAATCCGTATTGTCCGATAAAGAAAACAACAACATGAAGGAGGGCATGATAAAGTGGCCAAGAGCAAATACGGGAAATACGTTGTGAAGGCGCTTGCAAACAAAGAAGAGCGTCTGGGAAAGGTCGTACATTTATTCGGCGGCAAGCACTTCGGTGGCACCAACTTCTCGCCGGCCTGGGTGGGGCTTACTAAACCGATGTTCATGATGAGGGAAGGTCATGCCCATGACTACGATGAATACCTGTTTTTCTGGGGTACAAACGCCGAGAATATAGATGAATTCGATGCTGAGGTAGAGCTGTGTCTGGGCGAAGAAGAGGAGAAACATATCATCAGGGAGCCTACAGTAGTCTATGTCCCCAGTGGGTTAAAGCACTGCCCCCTTAATTTCAAGAAAGTTAATAAACCCATTATATTCATGGATATTTCTATTTCACCCGTTTACGAAAAGAGATAGTCATCAGTAACATTTTTCCCTTACCTCTAGACCCTTGAAAGATCGGAGTCTCCGGCAGCGGATAATAGATGACTTGAATCGGTGATTCCCATAAATGCTGCGGATAAGCCGGTCGCCCCATCTTAATTGCCCGGGTATCGCGGTCATAGGAAAAATATTTGGCAAGCCGTGATTAATACGCTTAACATTTACTCAAAATGTTACTTTTGAATCCCTGCCCGCACGGAATGTAATCACCACATTGGAGAGGCACTAATTCTTTTGTCCGTATATCAGTGTCCATCACCACTATGTGAAATTAGGGTGACTTTGATTTCAGATGAAATTTCCAGTTTTCTAACACCAAGCTCGAATTCGCCTTGAGGCAAGAGATGATAGGTCGATGCATATTTACGCTTTACTTTGTCCAGATATTCTTGGTCTAAGGCAGTTCTTTCAACTGATACTTCATCGTGTTTGATGCTGCGGAGTCCAGCCAAATTCAACAGATTATCTATTCGGGTAATATCCGGGAATCATCACCGGGGCAGTCCTAGCGATAAGCCGCGCCGCCGGGGAAACGGCACCGATACTGGTGGTGGAGGCGGCGAGCCGATTCAAAATAGTGGGTCGCGATATTTACCCGGAGTAACCGTTACTTGCTTAGTTCTGCAGGTTCGTTTGATATTAAGTGTTTAGCGAAGGACAAATGATAAACTGGATGGGGCTTTTCTCAATTACATTTCTCCATATAATCATATCAGCCAGAATGTTGATTGAACGCACCTGAATAATTCGATTTTATTCTTAACGCCCAGCTTACGGTATATATTCTTGATGTGCGTATGGACCGTTAACTTACTGATATAGAGCTCTTCCGCTATCTCGCCGTAAGACATACCCGCGATAATGCAGTAAACAATATCTATCTCTCTCCGGCTAAGGCGGAATTTTGCCTGCAGGGTAGCTTCTAGTCTCTTTTTGTTGGTCAAATCAGATAGAGTAACCAGGAAGTGAGGTAACGTGATTAATCGGTCAGCTTTCCATATGAGTGAGCATTCTATTCGGAACCGTTTGCCGTTGTCCGCGAAGATTATCCTTTCTTTTGGCCACAGTGCAAGCCGTTCCTCGGCTTTTAGCAGATTAAGAAGGTCACGGCAATCACTGATGATGCAGGACGGGATAGGGAATTCGCCTTTTTCAAGGTCAAGCGAACTAGGCTGTATTCTGCTGAACAGATACAGACAGATTTCCCGTGATTTTGTGTCGGAGTAGATAGGTTTCAGCTTGTGGTCCAGCATAAGAAGGCCTTGATTATTGGCCTCATTAGTGAACAGCAGTTGTTGTTTCAAATTATTAATATTAGAAATCTTTTTGATATTGTTCACGGTGAGCATCAGATGGCGCGTAAGTATCTCAGCTTTAGATACGTCATTGGTCTTATAGTCCGGCTGTTTCCTGGAACGCCATAGAGTAATCATACCTTCAAGGTTGTTTTTCCGGCGTAAGGGCAGGAACATCTCCCAGTATAAATGCTGAGGCGATATAAATTCATTGTAAAAGTCTGAACTTTCCCAATCTCTCAAAGAAATAGAGTCACCGATTTTAAAGATATTTTCTGAGGAAGAAATGGCTTCTTTTAGCAGGGGAGAGTATTGGTAATATCCGTCTTTATACAGCGAGGGATTATATTTATCTTCAACAGGATTTAGACCATCCGATTTAAACGACCTCGATTCGACTATTTTAACGTGCCGCGGATATCCCTCAATGAGCTGAAAAGTACAGCATTCCGTATGGAACATCTGCATTATAGAAGGGCAAATAGCGCCAACAAGGCCATCCATGTCTTCGCACCGGTTGGCATTATAAATTAGATCGAAGACGTCAAGGTAATCTCTTCTAGTCATTCTCGCCATATACGAATATATATCATTTTTTATTTCAAATGTCAAAAAAATACCCCAAAAGGGGTATTTAATTTCATATCTGCATGTTTCATACTTGGGCTGAAATTCATAATATACATACTCCTTCACAAGGTGGAAATAAAAGATTAAAGACCGCACTTAAAGAGGGTTTGGATAGTCCAAAAACCTTGTCTTCCCATTTTCCCATACCCTCTTTCGAACTCGGGCAGAAAGCCGAAATGTGAGGGCCCCGGGATATTAAGTGACGGACTACTTGGAGACGCTGGTAGTTCAGGAAAAAGAAGGAAACAGACAATAATAAAATTTAGGAAGACGTTTGTGACTCAAGTAGTCGATTCCGTAACAGCGAAGACCGAAAAGAAGGTCAGGTTAAGCATAGAAAATATTTCACTTAGCTTCGGTGGTGTGCGCGCACTCACTGATGTCAGCCTGGAAGTCAGGGACAAAGAGATACTGGCAATCATCGGCCCCAACGGTGCTGGCAAGACCGCCCTCCTCAACTGTATCAACGGCTTCTACAAACCGCAGAAGGGCGAAATCTATTTCAATGGGAAGAAAATCACCCGCATGCGCCCGGACAAGCTGGCCAGGCTCGGCATCGCCAGGACCTTCCAGAATATCGAGCTTTATACTGGTCTGAGCACGCAGGACAACATCATGGCAGCACGCCACGTGCTCATGAAGCAGAACTTCGTCACCGGTGCTATCTATTTCGGCTGGTCGCATCGGGAGGAAATCGAGCACCGCAAGATAGTTGAGGAGATAATAGATTTCCTGGAAATCCAGTCCATCAGGAAAAGAGTGGTCGGCGTACTGCCTTACGGGATGCGTAAGAGGGTCGAGCTAGGGCGTGCGCTGGCGCTGGAACCGAAAGTCCTGCTGCTGGACGAACCCATGGCGGGCATGAACCTTGAGGAAAAGGAGGACATCGCCCGCTTTATAATTGATGTATATGAAGGCCAGGGAGAAACCTATCCGGACACACCGGTCCTGAAAAACGGCATCAAGAGCATCATCCTCGTCGAACATGACATGGGTGTGGTTATGGATATTGCCGACAGGATTGTCGTTCTCGACTTCGGTCATAAAATCGCCGAAGGCACTCCCGCTGAAATAAAGTCCAACCCGGAGGTTATCAAAGCCTACCTAGGGGAGGAATTAAAGATATAGCCGGGAGTTATTACTGAAGAAACTAAGGTATATAAGCCAAATGCTGCAGGTAAACAATATTGAAGTCGCTTATATGAAGGTGGTGCAGGTTTTACACGGCGTATCGCTGGAGGTAGGTGATGGGAAAATCGTGGCTTTGATTGGGGCTAATGGCAGCGGCAAGACGACCACGCTTAAGGCGATTTCTGGATTGTTGAAGACAGAAGAGGGCGAAATAACCAGCGGTAATATTGTTTTTGATGGCAGGAGGATTGACAGGTACGGGCCGGAGGATATCGCGGCTATCGGCATATCCCAGGTCATGGAAGGACGGAGAGTCCTGGAGCATCTCAGCG